>NZ_JBCEWQ010000020.1:0-81185 GCF_038448545.1 Streptomyces sp. CLV115 | reverse complement strand
GCCGGGAGGGAGCGGGGGAGGGGGTGAGGAGCAAGTGAGCCGGGCGGACACCGAACTCTCGGCCACCACACTTGCGTTCCTCGCCCGCCCCCACACGGCCACGCTCACCACCCTGCGCCCCGACGGCACCCCGCACGTCACCCCCGTCCGCTTCACCTTCGACACGGCCACCGGCCTGGTGCGGGTGACCACCCGGGCGGGAGCGCGCAAGGCCCGGAACGTGGCGGCGGGCGGCCGGGCGGCCCATGTCGCGCTCTGCCAGGCGGACGGCTTCCGCTGGGTCACCCTCGAAGGCCGGGCCACCGTCACCGACGACCCCGTACGCCTGACCGAGGCGGTCCACCGCTACACCGCCCGCTACCGCGCGGCCCCGCCCACACCCGAGGACCTGGTCGTCATCGAGATCGCCGTCGACCGCGCGCCGACCCTCAACCTCTGAGCCCCCTCACGGAAAGCGAAGCGACATCGCGATGCCCACCCTTCCCGTTCTCGACTCCACCATCCACCACCGGGAGTCCGGTGACCCCGACGGGCTGCCGTTCGTCTTCCTGCACGGCAACCCCACCTCTTCCCACCTGTGGCGGAACGTCCTGCCGGGGGTGGCCGCGCCCGGCCGCCGTCTGCTTGCCCCCGACCTCATCGGCATGGGCGACTCCGGCAAGCCCGACCTCGCCTACTCCTTCGACGACCACGCCCGCTACCTCGACGCCTGGTTCGACGCCCTCGGCCTCGCCGAGGCGGTCCTCGTCGGCCACGACTGGGGCGGGGCGCTCGCCTTCGACCGCGCCGCACGTCTCCCGGACCGCGTCCGTGGCATCGCCTTCACCGAGACGATCGTCAAGCCGCTGGTCGGCGATGAATTCCCGGCGGCAGGAAGGGAGTTGTTCACTCTGCTGCGTGCTCCCGGGGTGGGCGAGGAGATGGTCCTGGAGAAGTCGCTGTTCATCGAGGGGCTTCCGGACACACTCGCCACCCCGCTCGACCCCGCCGACCTGGAGATCTACCGCCGTCCCTTTCCGACCCCGCGCAGCCGCCGTCCGGTACTGGCGTGGACGCGCATGATGCCGCTGGACGGTGAGCCCGCCGACGTCGTGGCCCGCGTCGAGCACTACGACGCCTGGCTGGCCGCCAGCCCCGAAGTCCCCAAGCTGCTCGCCGCGTTCGAGCCGGGTCCGGGCGCGATGACCGACCGGGGGACGGTGGCCTGGTGCGAAAAGAACATCGCGGGCCTGGAGGTGTCCCGGCACGGTCTCGCCGGCCACCACTCCCCGGAGGACCGCCCCGAAGAGCTGGCCGCGGCGATCAACGCCTGGGCGCACCGGCACGGGCTGGCGCGCCGGTAGGGGACCTCGCGCCGGGGGCGGGCCGCCCGAGGTGCCGGTCGAGGGCGGGGCCGAGGCGGCACGGGCACGGCCGAAGAGTGCTTTCCGCGGACGCGTTCACGGCGGCGCCGAACCCGGCGGACACCTGCCACATCGCCGGCCTGATCATCACGGACAATGCCGGGAACGTCGCCCTGTACGGCTCGGAGCTCGGTGCGTCGGAGGCCGGCCCGACGATCACCTCGGCATCCCCCCCCGTACGTGCACCGCCGCTCTCTATGGCGGCTTGTTGGAATGTGCCCGGTCTCGCTGCGAGGCCGGGCACCGCTGTCGGTGGCGCCAAGAGCGCCCCGCCAGAGCTGTTGCTTCGTCATGCCCTGACCTGAAAGTCCAGCATTCCTGTGACGTGCGACACATTTTAAAGTCCGCTTAAGGTGCCACATCACCAAAAGTCTTTTTTGGGGCCGATTGCGGCTAGTTGACGCCCAACTCCCGCGTGAGTCAGAGTCACCACATCCCCACAAGATCCCCCTGGTTCCACCATGACCTGGAGTTCCTGATGTGCCCCCGGCCGCCCCCGGCCGTCATCCCGGCTGCCCTGGCCGTCACCTTGGCTGCTGCGGCCCAACACCCCACCCACGTGGACCTTCCGTCCGCGTCGTGCCCTGATCGCGCCCATGAACCGACCCGTCTGGACAAGGAGCTCAGAGTAAGTGAGCTTTCAGCAATGCACGTCGTGCGGATCGGGGCGTGACTCCGCCTCAGGGTCTGCCTGTGACTGCATGCCGCCCGGTGAGAGGCTCGTGTTCGGAAAGATAGCCGCACCTCATCAAGCCGGTGACGGCGTCCGTGAGGCGGACATCGAACTCTTCGACGACGTCGCTCCCGCTCCCCGGCCGAGGTACTCGCCGCTCCCCTCCCGGCAGGCCCCGTGCCACCCGAATTCCACCGCACCCGTCCGGCACCCGGTTCCCGGAAGGGGCAACGCGGACGGCACCTCGGGAAGTGGGAAAGGGAAGGAGAAGGGGAAGGAGAAGGGGAAGAAGAAGGGGAAGGAGAAGGGTAAAACCAGATATCCCGTGCTGTTGATCGGTGTCACGGTGGCGGGTATCGGTGCCGCGATCGCTGTCTATCTGGTCTGTGTCGCGATAACCAATCAGCATTCCGGCTACATTTCCTCGTCCTTCTCGGCCGCCTCCCCCTCCGTCTCCCCGACGCCCTCGGAAGAGGCGCCTCGCACGTCCCTGCCCGCGGCTCCTGCGACCATTCCCGCAAGCCCGGTACGGGAGCTCTCCGAAACCCCTGTGGCGCCGTCGGCACCGCCTTCGCGGTCCGCCACTCCTCCTCCTTCTCCTCCTCCGCCCTCGCCCACTCCGCCGCCCCCTCCGTCGCCCGCGAGTACCAGGTCGACGGACCGGAACACCATCGGTCTGGGCAGTACGGGCCCCGAGGTCAAGGACCTTCAGCGGCGGCTGGGGCAGCTCTACCTGTACCTCGGTTCGCCCAACGGAATTTTCACGCAGGATGTGCAAGTGGCGCTGAGTCGATTCCAGAAGGCGCGGAACATTCCCGAGGAACTCGGGATCTACGGGCCGTTGACCCGTGGGGCGCTCGTGGCGGAGACGGATTCGTCCGGCCGTGATTCATATGCCCAGGCGGCCCCGCGAGGGTGGCATCGGTAATAGTTCTTCCGGCGTGAAGGTGATTCAGATTTCACGCATGGTTCCAATGGGGTGCGAATAATACCCCGTATTCTCCAACGATAGGGTGAGAAAGATTATGCGAATGAGTGGAAGTGCCGTTGCGGGAAGAAGCGGCGCAGTCGCGCTGGTTCTCTCTCTCGGCCTGCTCGGCGGCGGAACTTCCCATGCGGCCGTTCCCACCGACGTTTCCGACAGGTCGAAGTCGTGCCCGGCCTCCGGTGAGGTGCTGGGCATCGGTCACAACCCGATGTTCACCGACGGCAACGTGGCCCTCTTCGCGGGTGGGAACTACACCGTCGACGGCGGTTCGGCCGAGGCGGAGGGGCTGCTCGTCGTCAAGGGCAACGCGACCTTCGCGAAGGACTCGGGAGGAACGTTCAACGTCGGCCGGGTCGGCGCGGGCTCCGGCATCCTCCCGGAGTCGGGCGATGTGATGCTCGCCGTCGGCGGGGACCTGTCGATAGCCAAAGGAACGACCGTCGACGTCGGACACGGCCTCACGGCCGGCCCCCGCTACGGCGGTTCCGTCCACGTGGGCAAGGGGATCGACGAGAAGGGCAACCTGGAAACGAACGGCGGCGAGCGCAAGTCGGGCGTGGGAGCCAAGGAGGCCATCAGCCCCTACGCCACGTTCGACCGGACCATCAGCGACGAGTCCTCGTCCCTCGGAGCGCTGAAGCCCACCGGCACGACCGTGAGCGAAGGCGGCACGGTGACCTTCGAGAGCACCGGCGCGAGCAAGGGAAACCTGCAGGTCTTCGAGATCTCCGCCGCTGATCTCGACGGCGCCTCGACGTTCCTCTTCGAGGGCATCCCGGACGGCGCGTCCGTCGTGGTCAACGTGACCGGATCCCACTCGGTGTCCGTCGCCCCGATGTCCGTCGGCTTCAACGGGGACCGCGCCGACACGTACGACTCGCCCGTCTTCGGCGAGGCCGCCTCGCGGATCCTGTACAACTTCGAGGGCTCCACCTCGCTCACCCTCGGCGGTGGGGGCAACTTCATGGGGTCGCTCCTCGCCCCCAAGGCCTCCGCCGATCTCACCGCGAGCACCAACGGCCGCGTGTACATCGGCGGCGACGTGAAGACCCACGGCTCGGGCAACGAGACCCACAACTACCCGTGGTCCGGCTCCCCGGCGTTCACGTGCAAGCCCAAGCCGTCCCAGCCCGAGAAGCCGGCGCCCCCCGTACCGACCACGCCCGGCGAGTCCGCCTCTCCTTCGCCGACCCGGCCGGGCGAGTCGACTCCCCCGCCCACCGAGTCCACGAAGCCGTCCCGGCCGGCCCCCACGGAATCCGAGTCGACTCCCGCACCCACCGAGTCGACCCCGGCCCCGCCCAAGGGCGAGGGTTCCCTCGCCACGACCGGTGCGCAGGTCACCATGTACGCGGCCGCGGCCGCCGTACTGGGCGCCGTCGGGTTCGGCCTCCTCGCGTTCACGCGCCGTCGCCGGAGCCGCGCGTAGCCGGCCGACACCGCGGAACCACCGGCGGGGCGACGGCCGACCGTTGCCCCGCCGGTCCCGGGCCGGTCCGTCGGCTACGACGTGCTCCGTCGGACGGAGTCCGTCTGCTACGACTCGCTCCGTCGGACCGCGGCCAAATCCTCGGGCATCGGCGGCAGTTCGGCATGTGTGACCTTGTAGCCGCCCTTGGTCACCGGGGCGTACGGTGCGGGCGCCATGCAGGTGCCGACCGTGGCTTCCTCGGGCGCGGCATCGCCGTTCGGCACCAGATTCACACCGTTCCAGGAGAACCCGACACGGTCGCCGGAGCGCTGCCCGCTGCCCTTGCCCCCGTCGTAGACGCTGAAACCGATCCGGCGCCCGACATCGGGCGGCCCGCCGGGGCTCACCTCGGTGATGACCGCCGTCAGCGTCGCGGTGTGCGGACCGGTCACCAGGCAGTCCACCCGCCCCTCGGAGGTGTACGTGGTGTTCCGGTCTGCGGAGTAGTGGGAGATCTTTATCGTGCCCCGGGCATCGGTGGGGAGGCCCGTGGGGATCCCGGGCAGCGGTCGGCTGTACGGGGCGGCATGCGCGTCGAACGTGAACGAGCGGATGTCGTCGTCCTCGTAGTAGGGCAGTACGAACTCCGCGCTTCCGGTGACGCTCGCGTGAGCCGGCTTCGCCCCACGTGACTCGGCAGTGGCGGAAGCGACCGAGGCGCCGCTCAGCGGCAGGCAGACGGCGAGTGCGGCGAGCACGGCGGTCGTCCTGCGGCGGGACATCGAAATCACTGTGTTCTCCCGGGAGTTGGCGTTCCTTGGTGGCGTGATCCATCCTTCACGCCCCCGCCTCCCGGCCCATCGGCCGCGATCCCTAGATTCTGACGCGCCCACCTCAACCACGAGACCTACCGGCGTCAGACTTCGGTCGCACGGAGCAGTACGTCTGAGGTCTGCGGGTGCGGTCGGGGCGACGGTTGCCCTGTGACGGGAGGTTCACGGCTGTGTCCCGGCTGTGTGCCAGTCGGCGTCCGGCCGAAAATCGCCGGTTAGCCTGGCGGCGCTCAAGGGGTCGGTCCCCGGGGGACGTCGGAACAGCTGGACGGAAGAGGGAACAGACGTGAGCGGTCGTGACGGACAGATGGTGTCGCGCAGGCGGATACTCGGGCTGGCCGGGACAGGGTTGGGGCTGGCCGTGTTCGGGGCCGGACTCGTGGGGTGCGGCCCCGAGGAGGCGGCGGGCACGCCGAGCGCCGGCTCGAAGCCGGGCGGGGGTGAGCAAGGCGGCGGATTCACCACTCCGCCGCCGGGCACCGCGCCCGAGCCGCTGTGGCGGGCGGCAGCCGCGAACACCAGTCTGTCCGGCAACGAAGCGCTCGCGGTGATCGGGAACGTGGCCCTGGTGTCGGGCGATCCGCTGGTGGGACGGGACATGACCACCGGCAAGGAGAAGTGGTCGCGCCGCGGCGTCACCACACCCGGCGCCAAGCTCATCTTCGGCGGCGGCACGCTCTACCTCGCCAGCGCCGAGTACGACGGCGACGTGGTGGGACTGGATCCGGCCACCGGCAAGGAGACCTGGCGCAGCCGACTGGGCAAGCAGTACGAGCAGCCGCGCCCGATCGCCGCCGACGACCGCCATGTCTACGTACTCGCCGGCATCCTGGAGAAGGACTTCACCTCGCCGAACAACGTGATCGCCGCGATCGACACCACCTCCGGCAAGGTCGCCTGGCGCGAGCAGCGCGACGCGGGGACCGAGGAGTTCGGCATCACCGCCGCGGCCGTCGACGGGCGCCTGATCTACACGGACTACCGGGAGAACGTGACCGTCCGCGACACGGCGACCGGCCGGCAGCTGTGGACGAAGAAGATCAGCCGGTCCAACAACCGCCGTTTCGCCGTGCACAAGGACCTGGTGATCGTGGCGGACGGCCGGCGGCTGCGCGCCTTCGACCTCGCCGGGGGCAAGGAACGCTGGTCGCTCCGGACGGAGGAGTTCAGTGCCTTCAACGACCCGCATGTCCTGGACGGGGTGCTCTACGCGGCCGACAGCGCACGCGCCATGTGGGCGGTGGACCCCGCCACGGGCAAGCAGATCTGGCACAACGAGGACCTGCGGGACAAGGCGACGCAGGCGTGGCAGTTCGCCAAGGTGAAGGGCACCCTGTACGGCGCGACCGAGTTCGACAAGGCCGGCGGCGTGCACGCCTTCGACGCGGCGACCGGGAAGCTGCGCTGGACGTACAACGACAAGAGCGGCGACATCCAGCAGTGGTACGTGGCGGCGGCGGGTGACCGGCTGGCCGTGATGCACGGAAAGCGGATCTACGCGCTCCCCGCCGTGTGATCCGGGCGTTCGCGTGGTCCGGACGTCAGTGTGGTCCGCGCGTTCGCTCGATTTCGGTGTCCGTGTGGTTTGGGCGTTCGCGTGCTCCGGGCGTTCGCTCGATCCCTGTGTCCGTGTGATCCGGACACCCGTGTGGTCCGGGCGTCCCGGGCGGAGTTCCGGACCTGTGGGACAGCCCTCATGGCTTCACCCGGCCGGCCCGGAGTTCCAGGTAGCGCTGCTCGGCGATGCTGGCGGTGGCCTTCGCGGCGCGGCGGTAGTGCTCGTACGCACCGGCCGTGTCGCCGGTCCTCTCCAGCAGGTGCGCGCGTACGGACAGCAGCCGGTGGTGCCCGGCCATCCGCTGGTCGCCGTCCAGGGTGGCCAGCAGGGCCAGCCCGGCCTGCGGGCCCTTGGTCTCGGCGAGTGCGATCGCCCGGTTGAGGGTGACCATCGGGTTGGGCGCGATCCGCTCCAGGATCAGGTAGAGGGCGTGCACCTGCGGCCAGTCGGTCTCCTTCGCCGTGGCCGCGTCGGCGTGCGTGGCGGCGATCGCGGCCTGCAACTGGTATGGGCCCAGCGCCGGACCGGCCAGCGACGACTTGACCAGCCCCAACCCCTCGTCGAGCAGCTCGCGGTCCCACTGCGTACGGTCCTGCTCGTCCAGCGGCACCAGGTCGCCCGCCGCCGACGTGCGCGCCGGGCGGCGGGCGTGGGTGAGCAGCATCAGCGCGAGCAGCCCGGTCACCTCGCCGTCCCCGGGCAGTTGCGCGTGCACCGACCTGGTCAGCCGGATCGCCTCGTGCGCGAGGTCCGCGCGGTGCAGCTCGCGGCCGGAGGAGGCGGTGTAGCCCTCGTTGAAGATCAGGTAGAGCACGTGCAGGACGACCCGCAGCCGCTCCTCGCGCTCCGCGCCCTCCGGCAGGCCGAAGGAGCTGCCGGCGGCCTTGATGCGCTGCTTGGCCCGGCTGATCCTGGCCGCCATCGTGGCCTCCGGCACCAGGAACGCGCGGGCGACCTCGGCAGTGGTCAGACCGCCGACCGCCCGCAGCGTCAGGGCGGTCCGGGAGGCCGCGGTCAGCGTCGGATGGCAGCACAGGAACAGCAGGACGAGCGTGTCGTCGGTGTCTGGCACGTCCTCCGGCACCACCTCGGCGGCCGTCGCCGACTCCCGCTCGCGGCGGGCGTGGTCGCTGCGCAGCTGGTCGATGAGCCGCCGGGACGCGACGGTGACCAGCCAGCCGCGCGGGTTGTCCGGCACCCCCTCGGCCGGCCACTGGACCGCGGCGGCGAGGACGGCCTCCTGCACGGCGTCCTCACACCCTTCGAACCGGCCGTGCCGCCGTACCAGGGTGCCCAGGACCTGCGGCGTGAGTTCACGCAGCAGGTCCTCGATGGCTGGTGCTGTCATGCCTCCAATTGTCCGTCGGCGAACATCACCTGCCGCACCTCGATGCCCAGACCGTCGATCGCGGCGTCCGGGATCCGCGCCGCCAGCTCGATCGCCCGCTCCTTGTTCTCGCAGTCGACCAGGTAGAAGCCGCCCAGATACTCCTTGGACTCCAGGAACGGCCCGTCGGTCACCACCGGCTGGCCGTTGCGTACGGACACCACGACGGCCTGGGACGGGTCGACCAGCGCCTGCGTGTTGATCAGCTCGCCCGACTTCTTCAACTCCTCGATGAACTCGCCGTGGCCGCCGCCGATCGCCGCCTTCTCCTCGTCGGTCAGCGCGTCCAGCACGGCCGGGTTGATGTGCATGCTGATCAGGAACTTCATCTCTGGCACTCCTCGTGGTTCGCGGGCCCCGGTCGGGCCCTTCGCCCAGTGGGTCGGAGCCGACCCGGCCGTCTTGACATCCCCGCCGGAACTTCCGCGGAAGATTTTCGCCGCCGCACCGCCCGTACCGATGTCAAGAAACTCCCGGCAGCTCCGACCAGCCGACGACACATCGAGAGAACAGGGAGTTTCCGACATGCGAGTCAACCGGGCATGGCTGGGGCTGGTCGTCCTCATGCTGCCGACGTTTCTCGTCGCCATGGATATGACGGCACTGCTCCTCGCGCTCCCACAACTGAGCGCCGACCTGGGGGCCACCGACGTCCAGCAGCTGTGGATCAGTGACAGTTACGGGCTCATGGTGGCCGGTCTGGTCATCACGACCGGCACGCTCGGCGACCGGATCGGCCGCCGGCGGCTGCTGATGACCGGCTGCGCGGCCTTCGCGGTGCTGTCGGTCGTGGCCGCCTTCGCGGTCGACCCGCTGATGCTGATCGTCGCCCGGGCACTGCTGGGGGTCGCCGGGGCGACCCTGGTGCCCTCCACCCTCGCGCTGATCACCAACATGTTCCGCGACGAACGGCAGCGCGGGCGGGCCGTCGCGGTCTGGGCGACCTGCCAGTTCACCGGCGGCGCGCTCGGCCCCGTACTCGCCGGGTTCCTCCTCCAGCACTTCTGGTGGGGCTCGGTGTTCCTCGTCGCCGTGCCGGCCATGGTGGTGCTGCTGCTCGCCGGGCCGGTCCTGCTGCCGGAGTTCCGCAGCGACCGGGCCGGGCGGCTGGACCCGGCCGGCGTCGGGCAGTCGCTCGCGGCGGTGCTCCTGCTGGTCTACGGAATCAAGCGGCTGGCCGTCGAGAGCGTGGGCGCCGGGAGCGTGCCCCTCGTACCGGTGGTGGCGGTCGTGGTCGGCGCGGCCGTCGGCGTGCTGTTCGTACGCAGGCAACTGCGGCTGGAGACGCCGCTGCTGGACCTCCGGCTGCTGCGCAGCCGCCCGTTCACGGCCGTGCTCGTCGCGCTGGTCTTCGCCGGCATGGCCATGGCCGGTACGGGGCTGCAGGTGACCCAGTACCTCCAGAACGTGCTGGGCCATTCGCCGGTCGCGTCGGCGATGCTGTTCGCGCCCATGGGCCTGGGTGTGGCGGTCGGCACCATGACCGCGCCGGCGCTCGCCCGCCGGATGAAGCAGCCGACCGCGATCGCCGGCGGGCTTGTGGTGTCGGCACTGGGCAGTCTGCTGCTGGTCCTCGCCGACGGCGGGCACGCCCTGCCGCTGGTGATGACCGGTATCACCGTGCTGGCGCTGGGCACCGGGCCACTGTTCGCGCTGGGCACCGGGCTGGTCATCGGGTCCGTGCCACCGGAACGCGCGGGCTCGGCGGCGTCGATGTCGGAGACCGGCAACTACTTCGGCGGCTCGCTCGGTTTCGCGCTGCTCGGGGTGCTGGCCGCGGTGGTCTACCGCAGCCGGACGGACGGCACGTCCGACTCGCTGGCCGGCGCGGTCGAGGCGAGCCGGCACCTTCCCGCCGACCGGGGCGCCGAACTGCTGAACACGGCGCGCGAGGCGTTCACGACCGGTCTGCACGTCATCGGCGGTGTCGCTGCGGTCCTCTTCACCGGGACGGCCGTACTGACCTTCTGGGCCTCCCGTGTCCGGACGGCCCGGGACGAGGTAGCGCCTACGCGTCTTCCCAGGCCATCGAGCTCATCCGCCAGCCGGTAGGCGTCCGTACGAACTGGATCGTCTTGCGGCCGGAGCCCTCGAACCGCTCGCCGTCGCGGATGCCGGACTTCCGGTACTGGCTGAACCGGTGCGCGACGGACCCGAAGACCTCGGTACGCTCGGCGACCTCCCACTCGGAGAAATCGGTCAGCGTCCCGTCGGTGAGCATCTTCTCCCGGGGAGCGATGAAGGACTCCAGGTCGTACACCACCGGCTCGGCGTCGGTGCCGCCGGTGTTCGCGATGATCGTCCCCTGTGGAATGAACACCTCTCGGACGACACCGAGGTCGGGCCGGCCACCGCCGGTGTTGGTGAAAGCACCGAAGAGGGCGCGCGTCAGCCGGTCGAGTTCGGCCTTGACCTCGGAAACGGGTGTCCCTTCGGCGGATGCCTCCGACGCGGGGGGCCACTCCTCGGCCAGGACCGACCAGACCTCGATGTCGTGCCGTTCGCCCCGGTACTCGGTGTGCTTCCGCAGCACACCGTCACGGGTCATCCCCAGCCGGCGCGCGACCTCGACGCTCCGGGTGTTGCCCGCCCGGACCCACCACTCGGCCCGGCTCATCCCACGCTCCGCGAAAGCCCAGTCGAGCAGCGCCCGGCACGCCCGGGTCACCAGCCCCCGGCCCTCCCCGGCGGCCTCCAGCCAGCAGCCGACCTCACACACTCCGGAGGCGCTGTCGAAGCGCGTGAACATGACGCCGCCGACGAGTGTGCCGTCCAGCCAGATCCCGTAGATCCGGGCGGTGTCCCCGGCCTGCTTGTCGGCGTAGCGCTGGAGGACCGCGGTGGCGGAGGCGCGGTCGGTGCTGAAGGTCGCCCAGGGTATCCAGGGGTCCACATGGGGCCGCGCGCGGTCGATGTGGGCGAGGAACTCCTGCGCGTGCCAGGGCTCCAGAGGGCGTAGCTGAGCGGTGTCGCCGAGCGGCAGTGTGAACACGGAAACCTCGTCCCTGGGTACGTAACAAGCGTTCGGTACGTAAGGTAGCAGCATGCCGCCCGCGCCCGGAGACCGTGAAGCCCGCCGTGACGATGTGTCCCGGGCGGTGTGGCAGGTTCTCGCCGACAAGGGGTTCGGCGGGCTGACCCTGCGCGCCGTCGCGGCCGCGATGGGCGTCTCGACCGGGATGCTCATGCACTACTTCCCGACCAAGCGGGCCCTGATCGCGCATGCCCTGGACCTGCTGGAGAAGCGCACCGCGGAACGCCCGCGCCGCGACCGTCCGGCCGACGGCCTGGCCACCGTGCGGGCCATGCTGCTGGACATCCTGCCGCTGACCGAGGGCGACACCGCCCGCAACCGCATCTGGGTCAGTTCCTGGGACCTGGCCCTCGCAGACGACGGACTCGCCACGGACCAGGCAGACCGCTACACCCGGTTGCGCTCGACGCTCCGCCCGCAGTTCGAGGCCGCGCGCGGCCTGGGCGAAGTGCCCGCGGCCGCCGACCCGGAGCGGCTCGCCGCCACCGCCGTCGCCTTCACCCACGGACTCGTCGTCCAGGCACTCTTCGACCCCGGCCGGTTCCCCGAGGACGTACAGATCGCGATGGTCGACGACTTCCTCGCCTCGATCACACCGCCCGGGCCCGCACGGCGATGAGCCGCCCGCTCCTTCGCACGGAGATGAGCCGCATGCCCCCTCGCACGGCGACGATCCGCCCGGACCCCCGTGCCCTCACCGCGCGAACGGCCCGTCGAGGGCGGCCCACTGGAGCAGCATGATGGTCTTGGCATCGGCGATCGTGCCGTTGCGGATCCGGTCGAGCGCCTCGGTGAAGGGCAGTTCCACGGTGGTGATGTCCTCGCCCTCCTCGGCGATTCCGCCGGGGCCGCCACCGACCGGGACGTCGGCCGGGTCGTAGGGGGCGGCGAAGAAGTGCAGGCGCTCGGTGACCGAGCCGGGGCTCATGTAGACGTCGAAGACGTGCTCGACGGCGCCGACGGTGTGTCCGGTCTCCTCGGCGGCCTCCCGGCGGATCGCCTCCTTTGGGCCGTCGCCGTCGAGGAGACCGGCGGCGGTTTCGAGCAGCATCCCGTCTGGATGTCCGTTGACATAGGCGGGGAGGCGGAACTGACGGGTCAGCAGCACGGTGCGCCGGTCGGTGTTGTGGAGCAGGATGGTCGCCCCGTCGCCCCGGTCGTACGTCTCGCGCTGCTCGCGGCTCCAGTGTCCGTCGCCGTGCCGGAAGTCGAAGGTGGTCTTCCGCAGTACGTACCAGTCGCTGGAGAGCAGCTCCACCTCGCGGATCCGCACGTCCGGGTTGCCGGTGAGGTCGCGGCCGTGCTGGTCCAGGCCGGTGCGCCCGCGCCGGTCGGGGGTGTCGATCCCGGCGGTCATCGGGCGGCCGGGACGGCGTCGAGGCCGGGGTAGACGTCCTTGCCCTGCGCGCGGGCCCGGGCGACCATCCGGTCCGCCCCCTCGGAGGGGCCGCCGATGCGCAGGACCGCGTCGCAGCGCGAGAGCAGCCGCTCGGCGACGGGGTGGAAGATCTCCTCGAACACCGCGTCGCCGGGGCCGGTGCTGCCGGCCGTCTCCAGAAGCGGCAGGGCGAGGGCCTCGCCGGTGACGGGCAGGTGCCCGGCGCGGAAGAGGACGAGCGCGGCCTCGTTCATCGCCCGTACGTTGGCCTCCAGTTTGCGGGGGTCGTCGTCGGTGCCCGAGCGGTAGGGGCCCGCGACGAGAATCATCAGGGCGCGCGGAAGGGCGTGCGGGCGGGCGTCGGGAAGGGTGTGCTGCCGGGTGCGCGGAAGTGCGCTCGGAACGTCGGTCATGGGCGTTCATTCCTTGGGGACGGGTGCCGGATCGGGCACCCGGCACGGATTCAGACGAGGAGGCTGTCGACGCCCGCGTCCCGCAGGGCGTCCAGGGTCGCCGGACCGCTGGGGTGCGTGGTGGCGTCCTCGGCCGCCCTGTCGGTGACGAAGCGGTCCACCGCGTCGAGCGGGGCGACCCGGCTGAACGCGCGTACGCCCAGCTTGGTCGCGTCCGCCACCGCGATCGTGCGGGTGGTCCGGGCGAGCCCGGCCTGCTTGACGGCCGCGTCGTCCAGCGAGAACTCCGACCAGCCGTGTTCGGCGTGCACACCACCGATGGACATCACGAAACAGTCGAAGGCCAGGGACTCCAGCGTGCGCAGCGCCAGCGGGCCGACGAGGGAGCGCTCGCCGGGACGGGAGCGGCCCCCCACGACCAACAGATCGATCCCGGGCCGGTCGGCCAGGGTCAGGGCCGCCTGCAGACTGAGCACGGCGACCGTCAGCGGGGCCCGGGCGGCCAGGTGTTCGGCGACGTGCACGGTCGTGGTCCCCGCGTCGAGCAGCACTCGCGAGCCCGGCTCCACCAGCCCGGCCACGGCAGCGCCCAGACGGTCCTTGGTGGCCGTCTGCCAGGGCTCCCGCGCGGAGAATCCCGCGTCCTCCTCACGAGGACGGGTGGCGACAGCGCCACCGTGCACCCTTCGCACCAGGCCCTGACGCTCCAGTGCGTCGAGGTCCCTGCGCACGGTCATTTCCGAGACGCCCAGACGATGGGAGAGCTCCGACACGGAAACCCGGTCGGAGCCCTGCACCAATCGCAGGGTCAGGTCCAGACGATTGGCGACACCCATGGCTCATTTCTACCATGCTCAAGTTCAAATGAACATGAGAGTGTGCGGATTCTGCTATTGGTCGTCGTCGTGGCCGTTGTCGTCGTCGCGCAGCCTCCGCCAGATACGAGTGCGGTGCAGCGCGTAGAGGGCGACGATCAGGAACACCACCTGCAGTCCCACGGCGAGCAGCCAGAAGATGCCCCGGCTCTCCAGCTCGTCGGTCAAGTAGGTGAAGTTCATGCCGAAGAACCCGGTCAGGAAGCTCAGCGGCAGGAAGATCGTCGACACGATCGCCAACCGGTTGATCACGCTGTTCTGCTCGCCGGACACCAGCGAGGAGTAGCTGGCGAAGGCGCGGCGGGCGGAGTTCTGGAGCGACTCGATGTCCGTGAGCACCAGCCTCGTGGTGTGCTGGTAGTCGCGAGCGAGCTTCTGGCGCTTCTCGGGAAAGCCGGGGTTCATCATCCGGCGGGTGAAGATCTCGTCCGTCACCTGAAGGTACGGCAGCAGCGCGTGGTGCAGGAGTGCCCCGCGCCGGCGCAGCTGTGCCAGGCGGTAGACATGCTGCGGAACCCGGTGCTGGAACATCTCGTCCTCCAGGTCCTCCACCTCCAGCAGGGCCTGCACGGCGGACCGGCGGAAGGTGTCCAGGGCCTCTTCCAGCAGCAGGAACAGCATGGCCACGCTGTCGGGCGGCCGTTCGTGCGGCAACCTGGACGTGAGGCTCCTGACCGGTCCGGCCGGGCCCCGGTGCACCGTGATCAGATATCGCTCGGTCACGAAGGCATGGACATGCGTGATCCGCTCCGCCTCGACCGCCGGCACGACGAACGCGGCACTTTCCCCGAGGAATTCGGCCCGCGCGGATTCGCCTTCCCTGCCGAGCCACGCCACGTCCTCGGCCTCCAGCCCGAGCAGGTGGGCGACCGGCTGTTCGTCGGGCGGCGGCTCCTCGGGCAGTTCGACGTCCACGAGCAGGAAACGGGATGCCGCCAGATGCTCACGTGCCTCCGACACATGGGGGTTGGTGACGGTCCCTTCCGGCATCGACACCATCGATACGATCATCGTTCCTCGCCATGGGTCACCGGGACCGGCCGCGGCCACCACGTACGCCTCGGTACGCGGAGCCGGAGCCGGGGCCGGACACGGATCCGTACGCTGACCCATCTTCGGGGCGGGAGGCGCGCCGGGCCGGACGCACGCGCCGACCACGAGGATGACGCCGCCCTGCCCGGCGGACGGATGCCCGGGCTGTTCGGCGTAACGGACTGTGTCGTGCGGGGGGCGGCGCGGACGCCCCCGCACGACGAGGAACAGCCGTACCGGGCGGGACGCGCTACTCCCCGATGGCCCCGCGGCAGCACTGCGATGTCGTCTTCGACTGGTTGCAGGAGAAGCTGCCGACGCGCTGACAGGGGTGCCCCGGGCCGCGACCCGGAGCACCGCCGCTCCCGTTGTCAGACGACGACGAGACGCTTGGGCGCCGCGCCCCGGCCGAGGTTGCGGAAGAGCTTCTTGATGTCCTCCGGGGCGAGCTTGATGCAGCCCGCCGACTTGTAGTCGCCCACGCCGTCCCAGCGCCGGCTCTCGGTGCCGCCCTGCCCTCCGGCGCGGGTCATCTCGCTGTGGATGAAGAGTTCGGTACGCGTGGTCCGGCCGTTCTTGCACGTCTTGTTGCTCAGCGGGATGGCGTACCCCTTGATGAGGTTGCCGTTGTAGCGGGTCTGGCGGGCGCCGACGGTGTAGGTCCCCGCGGGCAGCCACCCCTTCGCCGAGGCGCACTCGTCACGCCCCTTGGCGTGGTTGCGGCCCAGTCCGGAGCCGGCCCGGAAGACGGCCTGCGTCTTGTTGCCGCGCACCACCAGCAGACGCGAGTTCTGCGGGTCGGCGGAGTTCCGTACGAACTTCAGGGTGGTGACAACGGCGCCGGCGGCGGCAGGCCGGCCGTCGGCCGGGGCGGCGGCCCGACCGCTCGGGGCGGTGACGGCGGCAACGGTCATCAGGGCCATGGCGCTCAGGCCGATGGCGGCGGCACGGACACGCAGGGGAGAGGTCGCGGACATGGGTGATCGCTCCTTCGAGAACGGGGGAGGCGGCCTGCCCCGGGGAGTCCGGGGCGCCGTGGACCAACCATGCGATCTCGGGGAGCCGGAACGGAACTCCTGGCGGCGATGCGCCGATGGGCGGCCATGCATGCCCTCATGCGTGCCTGATGCACCGCTCCGGCCTGCGCTTATGCACGCCGGACGACTACCGGACGCAGGGTGGTCGGGCGGCGGCACGCGAAGGGCCCGGAGCGGGAACGGGCCCGCACACCCGTACCGGGCATCTCACCGCCCGGCGGCCGACTGCCGTACCCGCACACCGAGTCCGTCGTTTTTGACGACGGTCGGATCGAGCACCGCTGCTACGGTTCGTACCCATGCCCACCAAGACGCTGCAGATTCCCACCGAGGACGGCCAGGCCGACGCGTTCGCCGCCTGGCCCGAAGGCGGCGGGCGGCACCCCGGAGTGCTGCTGTACATGGACATCTTCGGAGTACGTCCGGTGCTGGAGGAGATGGCCCGCGAACTGGCCGGGCACGGGTACTACGTGCTCGTTCCCAACGTCTTCTACCGGAACGGCCCGGCACCGGTGACCGACCTTCCGGAGCGCATCGGAGGAGAGGCCCGGCCCGCGCTGTTCGCCCGGCTGGTGCCCCTGCTTGAGGCGCACACCACCGAACGCGCCCTGCGTGACGCCGACGCCTATCTCAAGTTCCTCACTGCCCAGCCCGAGGTCGGCGCGGGACCGGTCGCCGCGATCGGCTACTGCATGGGTGCCGCCCTGGCGCTGCGCACCGCGGCGGCCCACCCCGACCGGGTGGCCGCCGTCGCCGGATTCCACCCCTCCGCGCTGATCACCGACGCGCCCGACAGCCCGCACCGCATCGCCCCCCAGGTCACCGCCGAGGTGCACTTCGGCATCGCCGAGAGCGACATGTCACCCGAGGCCGTCGGAGAGCTCGACCAAGTGCTGGAAGCCGCGGGCGTCGACCACACCTGCGAGATCTACCCCGGCACCGTCCACGGCTTCACCATGGCCGACACCGAGGCCTTCGACGCCGCCGCACTACAACACCACTGGGACCGGCTGCTCCACCTCTTCGACCGCACCCTGGCCAAGGGCTGAGGCTGCGGCCCGGGGACCGGCGGGTGGGAGCCACGAGCCATTCACGAGGGATTCGTGAGATGCGGATCGCGGAGCCGCGCCTAGCATGATCGTTATGGACATCTCCATTCACACGAGTTCCCTCCCGCACGACGATCCGGAGGAGTCCCTGGTCTTCTACCGCGACGTCCTCGGCTTCGAGGTACGCGCCGACGTCGGGCAGGGCAGGATGCGCTGGATCACGGTCGGTCCCGTCGGCCGGCCCGGCACGTCCATCCTGCTGGCCCCGCCCGCCGCCGACCCCGGAGTCACCGACGACGAGCGCCGCACCATCGCCGAGATGATGGCCAAGGGCACCTACGGCTGGATCCTGCTGGCCACCCGGGACCTCGACGCCACCTTCGAGCAGGTGCGGGCCGCCGGCGCCGAGGTCGTCCAGGAACCGACCGAGCAGCCGTACGGCATGCGCGACTGCGCCTTCCGCGACCCCGCGGGCAACATGGTCCGGATCCAGGAACTGCGCTGAGCCGCTCGGCGGCGACGGGGCAGGTGGCGCCGGCCGGCGTACGGACCGAACCGGTCAGGAATCGAGAAGCCCCGGTCGCCGTGCTGTAACTAGCGTGTTGGACATGGCATCCATCGAAACCGTGACCCTTGAGGTGGCCGACCCCGCGGCCGCCGAGCGCTTCTGCGCCACCGCCTTCGGCCTGGACACCCAGATCCGCCTGCGCGCCTCGGAGGCCCCCACCACCGGCTTCCGCGGGTTCACGCTCGCGCTCACGGTGTCCCGGCCCGCCACCGTTGACAGCTTCATCGGCGCCGCACTCGACGCGGGCGCCACCTCGCTGAAGCCCGCCGCGAAGTCGCTCTGGGGCTACGGCGGCGTCGTACAGGCCCCGGACGGGACGATCTGGAAGGTCGCGACCTCGGCGAAGAAGGACACCGGCCCCGCCACTCGCCAGATCGACGAGATCGTGCTCCTGCTGGGCGTCGAGGACGTGATCGCGAGCAAGCGGTTCTACGTCGGCCAGGGCCTTGCCGTGGCGAAGAGCTTCAGCCGTGTGTACGTCGAGTTCGCGGCCGGCGAGAGCCCCGTCAAACTGGCGCTGTACCGTCGCCGCGCACTGGCCAAGGACCTCGGCGTCTCTCCCGACGGCACCGGGACGCACGGGCTCGTGATCGGCGGCGCCGCCGGCCCGTTCACCGACCCGGACGGGTTCGCGTGGGAGGCCGCCTCATCGGCCGTTCCGGCCGAACACCACCGGGCGTGACCGCGGCGACAAGGCGGGCGCGAAGGGGCCGGCCTCGGCGCTGAGGCCGACGCACCGGCCCTCCACGCCGCGCCCGGCACGTACCGTCGGCCCGCGTGAGCCCGAGGCCGCTGCAAGGGCGAGGGCCCGGACAGCTGTCCGGGCCCTCGCAGGGAACGTCGCTCAGTGCTCTGAACGTTGCTCAGTCACCGGTGTTGGTGGCCCAGACGGGACGGTTGGCGCTGTCGTAGACGACCACGTTGCCGTCGTCCTGGACGGAGAGGTACCGGCCCTTGTGCCAGGTTCCGGCGGCCCAGAGCGGGTCACCGGCCCGGTTGTAGACGACGAGGTTGCCGTCCTCCTGCATGACGAGGCGGTCGGCGTTGGGGTAGACGTTCGGGGCCTGCCAGACGGGGTGGCCGTCCTTGTAGACGACGACGTTGCCGTCGCTCTGCACGCGCAGGATGGTACGGCCGTTGCCGGAGGTCCAGGCCTGGTTCCGGCCGAGGGTGGCGGTCGGGTAGAAGTGGGAGTCGCTCCGCAGCGCCGAGTGGGCCTGCGTGCTCCGGACGGGGTGGCTGCTCGCCGCGGCGTCGGCAGCCGGGACGGAGGCCAGGACGGGCAGGACTGCGAGGGCGAGCGCGGGAAGGCCGCGTCGCACGAGGTTCTTGATCACAATCCCGGATTTACGCAGGTCACGGATGTCCGCGCCAGGCACGCGGCCATGAACGTACCCGGACGGCCCAACAACTTCAGTGCCGAAACGACACTGCTTGCGCCGGTTGCGCGGCACCGTGCGGCCCCTCGCGGTCCATCCCGGCAGGCTCGACTTCGACTCGGCTTCGATTGCGACTTCGACTCGGCTTCGATTCCGATTTCGATTTCGATGTCACCGAACCCGCGGAACGCCGGATCAGCCGTGGGCGGCGAGGAAGGCGCGGACGCCGGCGGCGGCGTAGTGGTCGAGGTCTGCCTCGGTGTGCTGGGTACTGCCGTGGAACATGGCCTTGTTCACGGGGATCCACAACAGCAGGCCGGAGAAGTGATGGGCGGCCAGCATCGCGTCGTCGGTCCGGAGCAGACCCTCCTCGGTGAGGTGCCGGAAGGTCTCCGCCAGGGTGACCAGCACCCGTTCGAAGCCCTGTTCGTACCAGGCGGTACCCAACTCGGGGAAGGCGTCGGCGTTGGCGATGATCAGGCGTCGCAGCTGAAGGACCTGAGGCCGGGTGAGGGCGGCCAGGAACTGGCGGGCGAGCCGGGTCAGGTTCTCTTCCAGGTCACCGGCGTCCGCGGGGATGGCGGACACCAGGTCGATCATGCCGTCGATGCGATCGGTGGTGGCCAGGACGATCTCGGAGAACAGCTTCTCCTTGTCCGCGAAGTGCTTGTAGACCGTCTGCTTGGACACCGCGGCCAGTTTCGCGATGTCGTCCATGCTCGTTCCCGAGTGCACCACGCGCGAATTCCCGGCCGGGGCGCGTCGGAGCGTTCGTCGCCGAGGTCCGTGCACACTGCCGGTCACGCGGTCGAGTCCGGCTGCCGTTGCGGGGGTATGGATCTCCTATGAAGTGGTGGTCACCGCAGACCGGTTCACGTTCACCCGGACTGCGGCGCACCGTACACAAGGTCCGCGACGTCCCGTACACCCCGGGCCGAAAGGGAAACGAATGGCTGGTCCTCTGTCCGCCTCCGCTGTACTGAAGGCGTTGCGCGCCGAGGGCGTGCGCGTGGTCGAAGTAGGAAACTGGCGTACTCACAACCGCAATTCGAAGGGCCCATGGGGCCCGGTCAACGGCAGCATCGTGCACCACACAGTGACCAAGGGCACCGCCGCGACGGTCCGGATGGTCCGCGACGGCTACGCGGACCTGCCCGGCCCGCTGTGCCACGGGATGATCGCGAAGGACGGCCGGGTGCACATGGTCGGCTGGGGCCGCGCGAATCACGCCGGTGGCGGCGACCCCAAGGTGCTCGACCAGGTCATAGCGGAGTCGTACGGCACCCGGCCGACTCCGCCGACGCGAGGCAACAGCAACGGAGTCGACGGCAACGCGCGCTTCTACGGGTGGGAGTGCGAGAACCTCGGCGACGGCAAGGACCCCTGGCCCAAGGCCCAGTACGACGCGATCGTCCGTGTCCAGGCCGCCCTGTGCCGGGCGCACAAATGGTCGGCGAAGTCCGTGATCGGCCACCTGGAGTGGTCGAACGACAAGATAGATCCCCGCGGCTTCACCATGCCCAAGCTCCGCGCCGATGTTTCCGAGCGGCTCAAGCACCCCGCGAGCTGGAACCCCGGCTCGGACCAGGAGGAGGACCCCATGGCAGGCATCACCAAACGCGACATCTTCGACGCCGTGTGGAAGACCGACGCGATCGGCGGCCCGGCGGACGCGGCGGACCACTCGACGAATCCGACGTGGCAGCCGCAGTCCATCCTGAAGGACATGCAGGCCCGCATCCGGTCCATGGACAGGCGGATGGCCGCACAGACCGCCGCGATCACCGCGCTCGCCGGCCAGGTCGGCACGGGCGCCGACACACGGACCGTCGTCGCCGCGGTCGAGGCCGCGATCGAGCGGGCCGCCACCGAGACCGAGACCGACCCCGTGGACGCCTGACCGACACTGACCCCGTGGACGCCTAATCGCCTGCCGGCCGGCTTCCCGTCGCGGGGCCGGGCGTGGCGCTCAGGGGCAGTAGCCGGGGACGCTTCGCGGTGCGGCCGGCGCCGGAGGACCGGCCGCGGAGGCGGCGTCCGAGCCAGGGACCGAGGAACGCGGCCGCCCAGCGCAGCTCGGCCGCGGTGGCCTGACGGCGGGTGGGGATCCTCTGCGGCGGCAGGGGGAGAGTCCAGGCGTCGTCGCTGCCGGGCAGGTGGATCGCTTCGGCGACGGCTTGGGCGATCCGCTCGTGGCCCAGCGGACTGGCGTGGAGCCGGTCGGCACTCCACAGCCGGGGATCGGTGGTGACGGCCGCCCGGCCGGTTTCGGCGACCGCGACGCCGTGACGGGCGGCCGCCGCACGGATGCGGGCGTTGAGGTCGAACACGCGTGACCTGATCGGCCGGGCAAGGGGCACGATCTTCCCCACGTCGGGGAAGGTCAGCGTCACCACACGGGCTCCGGCCCCGGTGAGTGCCGCGAACATCTCCTCCATGTGCCCGGCCACCTCCGCGGCGTCGAACCGGGGCCGGAGCAGGTCGTTGACCCCGGAGACAACGGTGGCCAGGTCGGGCCGCAGCGCCAGGGCGGGCCCCAGCTGTTCGGCGCGGACCTGACCGGCGACCCGGCCCCGTACGGCGAGGTTGGCGTACCGGAGCCCAGGGCCGACGGCCGTGAGGTGCTCGGCGAGCCGGTCGGCGAAGCCCCGCAGCCCGACGGTGTCGTCACCGTCGCCGAGCCCCTCGGTCTGGCTGTCGCCCAGGGCGACGTAGCGCAGGTACTCACTGTTCGGCATGTGCCGACCGCCGTTCCTGGAGAACGGCCGCGATCCGCCGGCACCAGTCCAGGTGCTCCTGTTCGAAAGCCAGGCCGCGCAGACAGGTCAGGTACGGCCCGATCCGCTCGCCCCGGCGGAGGAACTCGTCCTCGTCCACTTCGCCGCGCAACTGCCGCAGCAGCTTGCCGAGAAGCTCGATCTTGGCCTCGGCCGCGGACGCGCGCTCCTGGAGCTGCTCGATCACCGACGCCGTACCGATGCGGTCGGCGACCTGGACCTTGACGAGCAGATCGTCGCGGATGAACGAGGGCTTCGACACGGCCGCGGCGAACTTCTCCAGCTCGGCACGACCGGCGTCGGTGACCTGGAACAGGCGTTTGTTGGGCCGGGTCTCCTGGATCACTTGCCGCCCCGCGACCAGCCCTTCCTTCTCCAGCTTGGCCAGCTCCGCGTACAGCTGCTGCGGCAGGGCGTGCCAGAAGTTCGCGACGCCGATGTCGAACGCCTTCGCCAACTGGTATCCGCTGTACTCACCGTCCAGCAGCGCCGCCAGCACGGCATGTCGCAAAGCCATCGAAGCGACCCCTTCCCTTTGCTCGTCCGCCCCTGCATCATACTCAAGAAAATGACTAATCATATTCTTGATTACTCTTGAGCTTCAGGAGGAGCCATGGAGACCGTGAAGGCAGCGGAGACCACCGAACGCTTCCGCGCCGCGGTGGAGAAGGGTGAACCGACCGCGCTGAGCGAGCTGTTCACCGAGGACATCCGTCTCTACAGCCCCGTGAAGTTCACTCCCTTCGAGGGCAGGCCCATGGTGCTGGGGCTCTTCGGAGTGCTGCTGCGCACCTTCGAGGACTTCCGCTACGTCGGACGCTTCGAGGGAGCGGCCGAGACGAGTGCCGACGGCGAAGAGGCCCCGTCGACGATCCTGCTCTTCCGTGCCACCGTGAACGGCAGGCAGATCCACGGCATCGACCTGCTCCAGTTCGACGGGACGGGCCGGATCAAGGAGTTCACCGTGATGGTCCGCCCCCAGTCCGCCGTGCACGCCCTGGGCCAGGCGGTACTGGACGGCCTGGTCGCCGACGGACTCGTCCCCGGGACCGTGGACCGCTAGGGCCTCTCGCGCTGGGGTCGCAGCCGAATCCGGGATGCGCGCGGACGGCCGGTGCTGGGAGACTTCCGGTATGCCGCTTGTCGAAGCCCTGCCCGGAGTGTCCATCGAGTACGAGACCTTCGGTGACCCCGCCGATCCGGCCGTCCTGCTCGTGATGGGTTTCAGCGCCCAGATGATCGCCTGGCACGAGGACTTCTGCCGCGCGCTCGCGGAACGTGGACGCTACGTGATCCGGTACGACAACCGCGACTGCGGGCTGTCCACCAAGTTCGACGAACATCCCGTCGACGTGGGCCGGTTCATCGACGCCGTGAGCTCGGGCGACATCCCGTCCGCCCGTGCGATGGCGCCCTACACGCTGCGGGACATGGCCGACGACGGCCTCGGCCTGCTCACCGCGCTCGGCATCGAGCGGGCTCATGTGGTCGGAACCTCGATGGGCGGAATGATCGCCCAGATGATGGCCATCAGCCGGCCGGAGCGAGTGCTGACCCTGACGTCGATGATGTCCTCGACCGGCGAGCCCGACTACGGCCGACCCAGCCCCGAGGCCCAGGCGGTGGTTTCCAGCCCGAAGCCGTCGGATCGCGAGGGGTACATCGCGGCGGCGGAACGGGACCTGGTGTGGGCCTCCAAGCGGTACGGCGACCCGGCGCCCCTCCGTGAGCTGGCCGCCCGGAGTTACGACCGGGCCCACCACCCGGCCGGAGCCGGGCGGCAACTCGCGGCAATGGTTCTCAGCGGCCCGCGCACCGATGCGCTGCGCGGGCTTCGAGTGCCGACCCTGGTGATCCACGGCCTGGACGACACGCTGACCGACCCCAGCGGAGGAAGGCGCACCGCCGAGCTGGTGCCCGGCGCGAAGCTCCTGCTGATCGCCGACATGGGACACGACCGCCCCCGCGAACTCTGGCCCGGGATCATCGACGCCCTGGAGACCCACACCCGGCCGTGAACCAGCGCTCGACTGCCGTCCGCAACCCGGCGAGTTCGGCCGGGTCCGGTACGGGGGAGCCGCCGGCCCAGGCCACGTATCCGTCGGGGCGCACCAGCAGGGCGGAGAAGCCGGCCGGGCCCTTGACGCGCTGTGCGACGACCGGGTCGATGGCGTCCTGGTCCGTTGCCAGTACGGCCGCCACCGACCCGTCCTCGGTCAGGTCGATCAGCAGCGGCCGGGCGCTGCGGGCGAGTTCGGCCAGCCGGACCTTCTCGGTGCCGGTGATCAGCTCCAGGTCCGGTGCGAAGTAGCCGACCGCGGGGTGGGGGTCGGGGACGCCCATCTCGTAGCGCACATCGGTGCCCGCGGTGAGGTCGGCGAGGCGCTGGACGACCTCCTTGCCGGTGAGCAGCTCGGTGAAGAGCTCGCGCAGGGCCGTGGTGTCGCTCCCCGGCGCGGTGAGCGCGGACTGCGCCTCGGCGTTGAGCACCATCCGGCGGGCGGCCAGGCGGCGCTCGGTGTCGTAGCTGTCGAGCAGGCCGGGCGGGGCGGTGTCGCGCAGCGTGGCGGCGAGCTTCCAGCCGAGGTTGGCGGCGTCCTGGAGGCCGAGGTTCAGCCCGGGGCCGCCGCCGGAGGTGTAGACGTGGGCGGCGTCGCCGACGAGGAGGACCCGGCGGTCGCGGAACCGGTCGGCGACCCGGGTGTTGCCGCCGGTCAGCCGCCGCAGCACATGGGGGCCCGGCCCGTCCGGCGGGCCGAGCGGCAGATCGACGCCGAGGACGCGGCGGACGCTCGACTCCAGCTCGGCCAGCGTCATCGGCTCGTCCGTCGCGGGCTGGTCCCACTCGGTGGTGCTGATCAGCGGCGGCTGCCCGGGGAACGGCGCGTACGAGAAGCCGCCCCGGTCGGCGCGGTGGGGGAGGAAGGGCAGCACCGGCCCGTGGCCGGGCACGGTGAGCGCGCCGTTGACGGGGTCGACCCAGTCGGCCGGGACGGTGGCGTGGGCGGTGCGGTTGGTGCGGCGGTCGTAGCTGACGCCGGGGAACCCGATCCCGGAGAGCTTGCGGACCACACTGTGCGCGCCGTCCGCGCCGACCACGTAGCGGGCGCGGAGCTGTCGGTCGCCGTCGGGGCCGGTGACGTCGAGAGTCACGGCGTCCTCGTCCTGGGCGACGGCCCGGACCCGGTGTCCGCGCCGCAGGTCGACCCCGAGCGACCGGGCGCGCTCCTCCAGGACCTGGACGATGCGGTGTTGCGTGGCGGCGAGGCCGAAGACGGGACTGGCGTCCAGCAGGCCGAGGTCGAGGCCCATGGCGGCGAACATGAAGTAGGCGGAGTTCGGCCGCGGGGGTTCCGGGCTGCCGCTGAGCGGCTCGTGCAGGCCGCGGTGGTCGGCCAGGCGCACCACCTGGCCGAGCAGGCCGTTCGCCTTGGGTTCGGTGCTGGGCTGCGGGAGTTGCTCCAGCACGATCGGGCTGATGCCGGCCAGGCTCAGCTCGCAGGCCAGCATCAGCCCGTTCGGGCCGCCTCCCACGATGATCACGTCGGCTGTCACGGTCGTGCCTCCTTGGTGCGGAAAGGAAGGAAGAGAAAGGGGAGGGGAGCGCGGTGTTACGGGACCGGCAGGCCGGCGGTGAGCTGCTCGAAGACCTGGGCCAGGACCGCGCCGAGCGGTGCGGCTTCGTCGGCGCGCAGGCTGTGCTCGACGGCCACCGCGGTGCCGGCCGCGACCGCGGCCGCGACCAGCTTCGGGTACACATCGCGTTCGGCATCGGTGCCGGTCCGTTGCGCGACGGCCCTGGCCAGCTCCTGCTGGGCGGCGGCGTTGGTCTTGACGATCTCGCCGGCCAGCGCGGGTTCGGCCAGCATCAGCCGCACCCCCTCGCGCCACCGTTCGTTCTGTGGCGCGTTTTGGGACGCGGGGCTCTGCGGCGGTACGAACCGGCCCAGGACCGCGTGCAGCAACGAGTCCCAGAGCGGTTCACCGGCCGGGCGGTCGAGCAGGTCGTCGGCGATCCGGAGCATTCTCTCCAGGTGACCGGCGGCGATCGCCTCGGCCTTGCCGGAGAAGTAGTTGCGGAAGGTGCGGACGGAGACATCGGCCTCGGCCGCGATCTGGTCGACCGTCACATCCGCCCAGCCGTGCAGGACGCAGAGCCGGATCGCCGCCTGGCTCAGCGCGACCCTGGTCTCCCGCTTCTTGCGCTCGCGGAGTCCGGACTGCCCGGTCGTGCGGGCCTCGTCTGCTGGTGTCATGCGAGCAGCGTAGAACAAATCTTGCCGTCGCGGCAAGATTGCCGAAACGGAAAAGTTGCCAAGATGGAAGGTTTTTGCCGCCTGGGTGGAAGGTGCGCTCAGGCCGGTGGCGGCCCTTGCCGCGCGGCGTCCAGGGGTGGCGGTGCTGCGCGCTTGCGCATTCGGGATTTCCTTCTGTGGGGGTCCGATGGGGGTGGGCGAGGTGCGATCCCGCCGTGCGGATTTGGGGACCGCGGCCACTTTCGAAGAATGCGCCGGCCTCGTGCCAATTACTCTTGGCTGGCTCAACTGGGCCTGCGGTAAAGGGAGTTGGTGGATTGGACGGACGGTGTGCGCAGCGGTCCACCGGTACCCCGGCATAGGAGCCGCGTAGCCCCCCGCAAGGAATCCGGCGTCCCATGAGAGGCCGTGGGGATCTCCGCAGTGAACTCCCCGGAGGCGAAGGAGGGTGAGATGGACAGTCCGGACAGCTCCGGGATCGCGCTGAGCGTCGAGCGGGGGCAGGCCACCGACGAGGAACTGGCCGCGCTCACCGTGGTGTTGCTCGCGCTGCGGTCCGAGCCCGAACAGTCGCCGGAGAGGCAGGCCGTCGCCGGCTCGCGGTGGTGGCGGCACGCGGACCGGTACAACGCCCCGCTCAGCTGGCAGTGAGGGGACCGCCATGACGACGACCATCGACCCCTCGGCCTCCGCTTCCCCCGCCCCGGACGCCGCCGCCCCGACCGATGTCCGGGGACGTGTCGTGGAGCTGCACGCCCTGCGGGAACTGGCCCGCAGCGGGCCGAGCGAGAAGGCGACCGAGGCCCAGCACGCCAAGGGCAAACTGACCGCGCACGAACGGCTGGCGCTCCTCTTCGACGAGGGCACCTTCTGCGAGGTCGAGCAGTTGCGGCGGCACCGGGCCACCGGCTTCGGGCTGGAGGACAGGAGGCCGTACACCGACGGAGTCATTACCGGCTGGGGGCTCGTGGACGGCCGGACCGTCTTCGCCTTCGCCCACGACTTCCGGATCTTCGGCGGTGCGCTGGGCGAGGCCCATGCCACGAAGATCCACAAGATCATGGACATGGCCATCGCGGCGGGTGCGCCGCTGGTGTCGCTGAACGACGGCGCAGGCGCCCGTATCCAGGAGGGCGTCTCCGCGCTCGCCGGTTACGGCGGGATCTTCCAGCGCAACACCCGGGCCTCGGGTGCGATCCCGCAGATCAGCGTGATGCTCGGCCCGTGCGCGGGCGGCGCGGCCTACAGCCCGGCGCTGACCGACTTCGTCTTCATGGTCCGCGAGACCTCCCAGATGTTCATCACCGGACCGGACGTCGTGAAGGCGGTCACCGGTGAGGAGATCACCCAGAACGGGCTGGGCGGCGCGGACGTGCACGCCGAGACCTCCGGCGTCGCGCACTTCGCGTACGACGACGAGGAGACCTGCATCGCCGAGGTCCGCTACCTGATCGGGATGCTGCCCTCCAACAACCGGCAGGACCCGCCCGTCCAGCCCACCCGCGACCCCGCCGACCGGCGCAACGACGGACTCCTGGACCTTGTGCCCCTCGACGGCAACCGCCCGTACGACATGCACGAGGTGATCGAGGAGATCGTCGACGACGGCGACTACCTGGAGGTCCACGAGCGCTGGGCCCGCAACATCATCTGCGCGATGGCCCGGCTCGACGGCCAGGTCGTCGGCATCGTCGCCAACCAGCCGCAGTCACTGGCCGGGGTGCTGGACATCGGCGCCTCCGAGAAGGCCGCCCGCTTCGTCCAGATGTGCGATGCCTTCAACATCCCCATCATCACGCTGCTGGACGTGCCCGGCTTCCTGCCCGGCGTCGACCAGGAGCACGGCGGGATCATCCGGCACGGGGCCAAGCTCCTGTACGCGTACTGCAATGCGACCGTGCCCCGGATCTCCCTCATTCTGCGCAAGGCGTACGGCGGTGCGTACATCGTGATGGACAGCCAGTCCATCGGTGCCGACCTGACGTACGCCTGGCCCACCAACGAGATCGCGGTGATGGGCGCCGAGGGCGCCGCCAACGTCATCTTCCGCCGGCAGATCGCCGCCGCCGAGGACCCGGAGGCGATGCGCGCCCGCATGGTCGAGGAGTACCGGACCGAACTCATGCACCCCTACTACGCCGCCGAGCGCGGGCTCGTGGACAACGTCATCGACCCGGCCGAGACCCGGGAAGTGCTCGTCAAATCCCTGGCGATGCTCCGCAACAAACACGCCGACCTGCCCTCCCGCAAACACGGAAACCCCCCGCAGTAGCCCCTCCGGCGGGTCCGATCACAGCCGATCGGACCCGTGCGGATGTGACCGCATATGACAGGTAAACGGTCCCGGACGGTGCGCCCGCGCCCGGAGCCGGAAACCGGCCACCGAGAGTTCGCCGCCGATCACCCGCTTCGAACTCCTGGACGGGTAATGTGATCCCGGAATTCCTCGGGGTGGGGGAAACGGGAGGCCCGGTGGGGGAACGGTTCTTATTCAAAATCCTTGGCCCACTCATGGTGACGTCGGGCGAGCGAAAGGTGGTCATCGGCGGGGCACGTCAACGGACCACGCTCGCTCTGCTGTTGCTCAATCCCGGCCGGACCGTGCCGGTGGACACTCTGGTGCACGAAGTGTGGAACGGGAATCCGCCCGCCACCGCCCGTACCCAGATCGCCATCGTCATCGCCGCGCTCCGCAAGACGTTCAAGGCGCAGGGTGCGGCCGACGACACCATCGTGACCGCGCATCCGGGCTACCTCCTCGACGCCGAGAGCCACTACATCGACTCGGTGGAGTTCACCGCACTCGTCGCCCAGGCGGAGATCGACGCACGGGAGCAGCGCCTGGAGGACGCGGCGGGCCGGTACCGGCGCGCCCTCGACCTGTGGCGCGGGCCCGCGCTCGCCGGGGTGTCCGGGCTGCTCGTCGAGGAGGAGGCGGGCCGTCTCGGTGAGCACCGGCTCAACGCCTACGACGACGCCACCGCCGTCCAGCTGGCGCTGGGGCGCCACTACGAGCTGCTGCCCGAGCTCGGCGGGGTCGTGCAGGAGAACCCGCTGCGCGAGCGGACCCGGTACCACCAGATGCTCGCCCAGTACCGGGCGGGCCGGCGCGCCGAGGCCATGGAGTCCTACCGGGAGGCGCGCGAGCAGTTCATCGAGGAGCTGGGACTCGAACCGGGCCCGGACCTCCAGGAACTGCACGACCTGATCCTGCGCGACGACCCGTCGCTGACCCCGGCCGACGGACCCGTCTCCGTCGCGGCCGAGGCCGCGGTGCCCGATGTCGTCGTGGTTCCCTCCGAACTGCCGCCGGACGTACCGGGGTTCACCGGCCGCGAGAGCGAACTCGCGGCACTGGACGCGCTGATGATCGAATCCGGGGCCGCGCTCCAGACCCCCACCGTCGGCCTGATCACCGGCGTCGCCGGGGTCGGCAAGTCCGGCCTCGCGCTGCGCTGGGCGCACCGGGTCGCCGACGACTTCCCCGACGGGCGGCTCTTCGCGGACCTGCGGGGCTACGACGAGCAGCACGAGCCCGCCTCCGTCGCCGACGTCCTCGGCCGCTTCCTGCGCTCGCTCGGTGTGCCGGGGCAGCAGATCCCGGAGGCGCTGGAGGAGCGGATCGCGCTCTACCGCAGCCTGCTCACCGAACGCCGCGCGCTGATCGTCCTGGACAATGTGCGCACCCACGCCCAGGTCGTCCCGCTGCTGCCGGGCAGCGGCGCCAGCTGCGTGGTCGTCACCAGCCGCGACCAGCTGGAGCAGCTGGTGACCTGGCCCAAGGAAGCCCGCGTCCACCTCGGCGTACTGCCGCCCGACGCGGCCGTCGAACTCGTCGCCAAGATCGCCGGCGAGGAGCGGATCGCCGCCGCTCGCACGGACGCGACCCGCCTGGTCGAGCTCTGCGACCGGCTGCCGCTCGCCCTGCGGATCGCCGCCGCCCGCCTCGCGTCCAAGCCGCACTGGTCGGTACGGCACCTGGTGGCCAGGCTCAGCGACGAGCGGCGCAGGCTCGACGAGCTGAGCCAGGGGGAGTCCCGGGTCCGGGCCGGATTCGAGCTCAGCTACCGCTACCTCTCCGTCGACGCGGCCCGCCTCTACCGGCGCCTCGGCCTCGCCGACGTACCGGACTTCACCTCCTGGGTGGCCGCCGCGCTGCTCGACGTCGACGTGATCGACGCGGAACTGCTCCTGGAAGACCTGGTGGACACCCAGTTCCTGGAGGTCGTGGGCGTCGACGCGACCGGCCGGCTGCGCTACCGCTTCCAGAACCTGCTGCGCCTGTACGCGGGGGAGCGCGCCCGGGACGAGGAGTCGGACGAGGCCTGGCACGACGCCTGCCGCCGGGTCTTCCGCACCGCCCTGACCATCGCCCGCGAGGCCCACCGCAGGGAGAGCGGCGGGGAGTTCAGCATCGTGCACAGCGGCACCGAGCCGGCCACCATCGACACGGACCTGCTGGAGGAGCTGCTCGCCGACCCGCTGGCCTGGTTCGAGGCGGAGCGGCTCTGCCTGGTCGGCATGGTCGAGCAGGCGGCCCGGATGGGCATGGCCGATCTCGCCTGGGACCTCACGGGGTCCGCGTCCGTGCTCTTCGAGACGCGCAGCTACGTGGAGAACTGGGAGAGCTGCGCCGTGCACGCCCTGGACGCGGCCCGCGCCGCCGACGACCGCCTGGGCCAGGCGGTCATGCTGCACCACACCGGGGCCGCCGCGCTGATGCGGCAGAGCATGGACGAGGCGAAGGCGCGCTCCGAGGAGGCGCTGGAGCTCTACGGAGACCTGGACGAACGGCTGGGCCGGGCCCTGGTCCTGCGCAACCTCGCGGTCGTCCACCGTCTCCAGGGCGACCCCGACGCCGCGGCGGACCGGCTGCGCGGGGCCCTGCCCATCTTCCGCGAGGCCGGCGATCTGTCGTCGGAGTCGTCCGTCCTCCAGAACATGGCCCAGCTGGAGCTGGACCGGGGCAACTACGAGGCCAGCCTCGGCCATGCCCGGGACGCGGTACGGGTCGCGGAGTCCATGGACCCCGGCGCCTCGCGCAGCCTCGCCCAGTGCCTGTACCGGCTGGGCAGCGCACAGCTCCTGTCCGGGCGGGCGGAGGAGGCCGAGGAGTCCTACCTGCGCGTGGAGGAGCTGTCCCGGGCGAAGGCCGACACCCACGGGCTCGCGCACGCCCTGTACGGACTCGGCCAGGCCCGGGTGGCGCTCGGCGCGCTCGAATCGGCCGAGACCGCGTACGTCCAGGGCCGCAAGGTCGCCCGCGGACTCGGCAGCCCCGTGGTCGAGGGATCGATCCGGCTGAAACTCGGCGTACTCCTGCGGGAGCTGGGCCGGGACGAGGAGGCGCAGGCCGAACTCCTGGGTGCCAAGGAGCTGTTCACCCGCAGAGGGGCCACGCACTGGCAGGAGGAGGTCGCCCGGGAGCTCAGCGGTACCCCGGAGATCGATCCGGAAGTCTTGCCGGAGCTCCCCCCGGGGCTCGCGGCGGGGCCTTCCCCGGGTCCTTCCCCGGGGGTGGGATTCGGCAAATAGGAAGAAGAGGACCGGCCGTTCCTCCGAGGGCCGGCCACCGGCGGTGGGGCATGGTCCGCTTAATCCGGCGATATCACGCCGATAAGGCGATTGCCTAGCGTCGTCACAGAAATTCGGTTTCCCGAGAGCTGTGGAGTCTGTGATGCCGCCTACCCCCGGGGTGCCCTCGTTCGCCGTGATCCCCGGCGCACAGGTGCACCGAGTCCTCGACGGCCGGCACGAGGAAGTGGTCCGGCTGATCGAGTCGGCCTACCGCGTGCACGGCGGTGGTGACACGGTCAACCCGCCCTCCTACTTCCTGCGGTTCCCCGACCGCCCCGCCTCACGCATCATCGCCCTGCCCGCCTCGATCGGCGGCGACGCACCGGTCGACGGCATCAAATGGATCTCCAGCTTCCCCGAGAACGTGGCGGCCGGGATCCCCCGGGCCTCCGCAGTGCTCATCCTCAACGATCCGGCCACCGGTTACCCGCTGGCCTGCCTGGAGAGCTCCATCATCAGCGCGGCCCGCACCGCCGCCTCGGCGGCGCTCGCCGCGGACCGGCTCACCGAAGGGCGTGACCGGCCGCGCCGGATCGGCTTCTTCGGCACCGGCCTGATCGCCCGGTTCATCCACCAGTACCTCGCCGGCACCGGCTGGAGCTTCGAGGAGACCGGGGTGTACGACCTGTCGGACGAGCACGCCCGGGGCTTCGCCGAACACCTGGAGCGCGAGGGCGACAACGGCACGGTCACCCTGCACACCGGCCCCGAACAGCTGATCCGCTCCAGCGACGTCGTCGTCTTCGCCACCGTCGCCGGCGCCCCGCACGTGACCGACCCGGCATGGTTCACCCACAACCCGCTGGTCCTGCACGTGTCGCTGCGCGACCTGTCGCCCGAGGTCATCCTCGCGGCCACCAACGTCGTCGACGACATCGACCACTGCCTCAAGGCCGACACCTCCCCGCACCTCGCCGAACAGCTCAGCGGGAACCGGGAGTTCATCGACGGCACCCTGTACGACGTGCTCACCGGCGAGCTGAAGATCCCCGACGACCGGCCCGTCGTCTTCTCGCCCTTCGGGCTCGGCGTACTGGACCTCGCGGTCGGCAGACACATCTACGACACCCTGCGCGCCGACGGCCGACTCGCCGTCGTGGACGACTTCTTCCACGAGATGCGCCGATACGGCTGAGATGAGACGACAGTGACCACTCTGCTCGACAGCCCGCCCCGGCCCGCAGGGCCCGGCCCGGGCCCCATCACCGTACGGGTGGAGGAGACCGCCCTCGCCCGGCACGAACCGCTCGACCTGTACGCCGCACTGCGCGAACAGTCGGCGCACGACGTCTTCCTGCTGGAGAGCCGCGAGGGCCCCGGACAGTCCCCCGGGGCCACCGTCGTCGGCCACGGACTGCTCGCCGAGATCCGGGTGCACGCCGACCGGATCTCCGTCGGCGGCGCCGAAACCGTCGTCGCCGCGGCCCTCGCGGCCGCCGACGGCCTCGGCCTCGCCCCCCGGCCCGGCAACGAACGCGGTCTCCTCCACGGCGACCAGGTCTGGCAACTGCTGCGCGCCGTCCAGGACCTGTTCACCGTGGAGACGAGCCGCCCGCACGACAGCTACGCCTTCGGCTTCCTCGCCACCTTCGGCTACGGCTCCGCCTGGCACATGGAGACCCTGCCCGAACGGGGCGACCGGGACCACGACGAACCCGACATCGTGCTCGGCCTGTTCCGCGAGACCGTCTGGTACGGCCCGGAACCCGGCACCGTACGAAGACTCACCGCGCACAGCGAAGCCTTCCCCGACCCGGCCCCCCTCGACCTGACCGAGGAGACCGTCCGGGCGGTCGCCGCCGTCGGCCCGGTCCCCGAGGTCCTGCCCGAGGCGCCCCGGCCGCGCTCCGTACAGGACACCTGCGACGAGCAGACCTTCCTCGCGCGGGCCAGGCGCTGCCTGGAACACATCGGCGTCGGCGACATCTACCAGATCCAGATCGGCCACCGCATCGACGTCGAATCCGGCCTCGAACCCTTCGAGGTCTACCGGCGGCTGCGCGGCCGCAACCCGTCTCCGTACATGTACCTCGTCCCGCGCGACGGACGCACCGTCATCGGCGCCAGCCCCGAGGTGCTCTTCCGCACCGAGGGCGGCAAGGTCGTCATGCGGCCCATCGCCGGAACCGCGCCGCGCAGCGGCGACCCCGGCGTCGACGAGGCCCGGGTCGCCCGGCTCGTCGCCGACGAGAAGGAACGGGCCGAGCACGTCATGCTCGTCGACCTGTGCCGCAACGACGTCGGCCGGGTCTGCCTGCCCGGCACGCTGGAGGCACACGGCCTGATGACCGTCGAGACGTACTCGCACGTCTTCCACCTCGTCTCCACCGTCGAGGGCACCCTCGCCCCCGAGGACGACACCTGGTCCGTGCTGCGCGCCACCTTCCCGGCGGGCACCGTCACCGGGGCGCCCAAGATCCGCGCGATGGAGATCATCGAGGAGCTGGAGAGCGAGCCGCGCGGCATGTACGCGGGCGCCGTCGGCCTCGTCGACCTGCGCGGCTGGAGCCAACTCGCCCTGTGCATCCGCACGATCGTGCACGACGGCCGCAGCGGCACCTACTCCACCCAGAGCTGCGCGGGCATCGTCGCCGACTCGTCCCCCGGGGCCGAGTGGCGCGAGACCCTGCACAAGATGGGCGCGGCCTACTGGGCGCTGACCGGTGAGGAGCTGCTGCCGTGAAGGTCCTGCTCGTCGACGCGTACGACAGCTTCACCCACATCATCGACCAGTACCTGCGCACCCTGGGCGCCGACACCGACGTCGTAAGGTCGCACACCCGCACCCCGCAGCAGCTCGCCGGCCTGGGGCCCGACGCGGTGGTCCTCGGCCCGGGGCCGGGCCACGCGGCCGACTCGGGCCACGTGGAGCTGGTGCGCACCTTCGCCGGGTCCGTACCGCTGCTCGGCATCTGCCTGGGCCACCAGGCGATCTGCCTGGCGTACGGGGGCCGGGTCACGGTCGCCGAGCGGCTCAAGCACGGCAAGACCAGCCTCGTACGCCACGACGGTGCGGGGGTGTTCGAAGGGCTGGAGCCGGTGATGACCGCCACGCGCTACCACTCGCTGATCGCCGACGAACCGCTGCCGCCCCCGCTGATCGCCACCGCGCACGCCCAGGACGACGGCTATGTGATGGGGCTGAGACACCGCACGCTGGCCGTGGAAGGGGTGCAGTTCCACCCCGAGTCCATCACCACCGTCGGCGGTCTGCGGCTCCTGGACAACTTTCTGACGGCCGCCCGCCGGGTCGGCCCCGCACGGGAGGAGACCGATATGCGGAACTCGCCTGCGGGATCGGTCGGAAATTGAGATCAGCCCCCCGTCCACACCCTCGGGATGGCTGGAATATTCACGTCCGTATGGCGCTGATCAGCGGTTATATCAAATATATTGCTGCGTCTGATGGGCGGAAGTCCCTGTGATAATGATTCGAAACAGGTCCTTCCTAATGTTCTGGATGTCGGAACGAACCGCAACAGTTCATAGGGGGAAAAGGAATCATGAAGCTCAATGCGATCACCGGGAAGATCCAGCAGACCGTAGTCGTGACGCTCGCCGGTGCGGCGATATTCGCCACCGTGCAGACCGTCTCGGAGGCCGGCTGGGCGGACCGCGTCGGCTCCTACACCACTGCCGCCGCCACGCCGCTCGACGACCCGTGGCACCCGAGCCCGGTGGCCGCCCAGGCTTCGACACTGGACGACCCGTGGCACCCGAGCCCCGCAGCCGCCCAGGCATCGACGCCGGACGACCCGTGGCACCCGAGCCCCGTGGCCGCCCAGGGACCGACGCTGGACGACCCGTGGCACCCGGCGCCGAGCGCCTGACCCGAAGAAGGAGAAGACCAGTGAGCGCCACGACACCCGAACAGGACCGCTCCTGGCCCCCGTTGCTGGGGCAGGTGCTCGACGGCCGGGATCTGACCGCCGTCGACACCGCCTGGGTGATGGACCAGGTGATGCGGGGCCGCGCGACCGACGCACAGATCGCCGGCTTCCTGGTGGCCCTGCGGGCCAAGGGCGAGACCGTGGGCGAGCTCGAAGGGCTCGTACACGGGATGCTGGCCCATGCCGTACACATCGACGTGCCGGGGAGGACCGTCGACGTGGTGGGCACCGGGGGCGACGGGGCACACACGGTCAACATCTCCACGATGTCCGCGATCGTCGCGGCGGGAGCGGGGGCACGGGTCGTCAAGCACGGCAACCGTGCGGCGAGTTCGGCCTCCGGCTCCGCCGACGTACTGGAAGCACTGGGCGTCACCCTGCGGCTGCCGCCCGAGCGGATCGCCGCCGTGGTCGACGAGGCGGGCATCACCTTCTGCTTCGCGCCGGACTTCCACCCGGCGATGCGCCACGCGGCGGGGCCGCGCAAACAGCTCGGCATCCCGACCGTCTTCAACGCGCTGGGCCCGCTGACCAATCCGGCGGCACCCACCGCCCAGGCGGTCGGGGTCGCCGACGCCCGGCTGCTGCCGCTGATCGCCGGAGCACTGGCCCGGGCCGGTGGCCGGGGCCTGGTCTTCCGGGGCGACGACGGGCTCGACGAGCTCACCGTCACCACCACGTCCACCGTGCTGACCGTGGACGACGGCGACATCCGGCAGGAACGGTTCGACCCGCGCGACGTGGGGATCGCGCTCGCACCGCAGGCGGCACTGCGCGGGGAGGACGCCGCGTACAACGCGGCCGTCGCCCGGCGGATCCTCGACGGCGAGCGCGGACCGGTGCGGGACGCGGTGCTGCTCTCCGCGGGCGCCGCGCTCGTGGCGGGCGAACCGACCGGGGGCCGTACCGTCACCGAAAGGCTGGGCTGGGCGGTGGAAGCGGCGGGCCGGGCGATCGACTCCGGCGCCGCGGCCGACACCCTCGAACGGTGGGTACGGGCCACTTCGGCCCCGTGCGCACCGGTCGTCGAAGCCCCGGTCGCCCGGGTCGCGACGGCGGCGTGACCGGGTACTCGGGGCGGGTACGGATCGTGGACGGCGCCATGGCGGTACCTCCCGGGAGACCGGTGGGTACGGCCATGGCGCGTCCGCGCGGTCACCGGGCGGAAGTGGGTTCCAGAGCCTGCTCCCGCTCCTGGTCCCGTTCCGGGTTCGCCCCGCCGGCCGCGGCCGGCTTCGTGCCGTCGGGGGCCGGCGGCCCGGACGCCGTCCGCACGGACCCGCGGAGCTTCTCGCGCCGGATCCGGGAGAGGGCCGGCGATGTGAGTCCCGTGGTGATCAGCGCCATCAGCACCAGCATGGTGAACAGATCGGGCCCGATCACACCGAGTTCGAGCCCCAGGTTCAGCACCACCAGCTCGGTCAGGCCCCGGCAGTTCATCAGCGCCCCGATCGCCAGGGAGTCGCGCCAGGACTGACCCGCGAGCCGGGCGCCGGCCGTGCTCCCGCCCCACTTGCCGAGCATCGCGACGGTGAGGATCGCCAGCGCCCACAGCCACTGGACCGGGTCGCCGCCGAGCAGCGAGACATCGGTGTTCAGCCCGGTGGAGACGAAGAACAGCGGCAGCAGCACCGGGACCGAGAATGCCCGCAGCCGTGCCGTGCAGCGTTCGATGACCATGGACCCCCGCGGAGTGACCAGGCCGAAGACGAAGGCGCCGAACAGGGCGTGCACACCGATCCGGTCGGTGGCCAGTGCGGAGAGGCACAGGCCGCTGAAGAGGACGACGAGGACTACACCGTCCACTGTCCGCTCGGCCCGCTCGGTCCAGCGGGCGAGCAGCGGACGCAGTGCGCAGACCATGACGGCGAGGAAGACCGCGGCGAGCGCCGCCGTCGTCAGCGCCTCGACCGGCGAACCGCTCGTCGACACCGCGACCACCGCCGCCAGCAGGCACCAGGCGGTCACGTCGTCGACCGCGGCGCACGCCATGGCCAGCGAGCCGATCCGAGTGCCGACCAGGCCCCGGTCGGTGAGCACCCGGGCGAGCACGGGGAACGCGGTGACGCTCATCGACACGGCGATGAACAGCACGAACGGCAACCGGCCCACGCCCGGCGGCGCGAACGAGCCGAACATCGCGAATGCCAGCAGCGAGCCGAGGAGCAGCGGCAGCACGATGCTCGTCTGACTGACCGCGACCGCGGTCCCGCGATGGCCGCGCAATGTGCCGAGATCCAGTTCGAGACCGATCAGGAACATGAAGGCCAGCAGGCCGATGTTGCCCAGGGCACCGATGTACGGCAGCACCGAGTCGGGGAACAGCCAGGCCTGTGCCGCGGGCGAGATCCAGCCCAGCAGCGACGGCCCCAGCATGATGCCGAGGGTGATCTCGCCGATGACCGGCGGCTGGCCGAACCTGCGGAACAGCTGGGCGCCCGCCTGGCACACCAGGATGACCACCGGGACGGCGATCAGGAGATCGGGCAGGGGGTCATGTGCCGACACGGCCGGCTCCTTCCCTGGCGGTCGCCGTGGCGTCCGACCAGCGTGCGTAGCGGCGCCGCCCGTACAGCAGCGGCTGGGCGGACTCCTCGGCGGTGAACCGCCGTACCTGGGCGAAGACCGTGGTGTGGTCCCCGACCTCCCGCGTACCGACCACCGTGCAGTCGGCGATGGCGTGCGCGGCCTCCGTCAGATGCGGGCCGCCCGCGCCCAGTGGCAGCCGCCACTCGCTCAGTGTGAACCGGTCGGGGTTGCCGGAGGCGAAGAGGTCGGAGGTGGCGTGCGCCCCCTCGTGCAGCAGGTTGAGCGCCAACTGCCCGCCGGCGAGTACGGCTTCGGTGGTGGGGCTCGCCGTGCGCAGGCAGATCACGAGTGTCGGCGGGGAGAGCGCCACGCTCGTCAGTGAGCTGCAGGTCATCCCGCGGGGCGTGCCGTCGGCGTCGAGCGTCGTCACCACGGAGACGCCGGAGGGGAAACTGCCCATCAGCGGGCGTATGTCGGTTTCCGGAACGGGCCAGTCGGTCATGGTTTCTCCTGTCGAAGACGTGTGCCGCGCGCCCGGCAGCCGGCCGGAGAGGAGTACCGGCTGTCGGGCGACGCGGTGCGGCACGACTACTTGGCGTGCAGCCGACGGAGCGCCTCGTGGGTGCTCGGCAGGGAGTTGAGGAGTTCCTGCTGCTCCTTCTTGACTTGGGTGAACATGGCCTGCGCGGCGGCCACGGACTCCGGCTTGTGGTAGAGGATCGGCAGCGGAGCGTCCGGCTCCAGACCGAGGCCGGCGAAGATGCAGTAATAGCGCTCGTTGGTCCAGAAGTTGCGGAATTCGGCCTCGAAGTTCCCGTAGTACGTGGTGTCGTCCGTGGCTGCGGGGTTGACCGGAAGTCCCGCCTTGTACGCGTCGATCTTCTCGCGGATGCTGGCCGGGAGTTTCAGCTCCTTGTTGGCGCGCCAGAAGGGCGAGTCGGTGCGCGGGGCGAAGTAGAAGTGCGTCTGGATGAAATCGCGGGTGTCGTCGAACATCACCTCGATTTCCTTGTTGAAGTTGTCTACCAGGGCCTGGTTGAACGTCTTGTCCGGGAAGTGCTTGGCCAGCTGGTAGGCCGCGGCGGTGATGAAGTAGATACCGGTGGACTCCAGCGGCTCCAGGAAGGCGCTGGAAAGACCGATGCCGATGACGTTCTTCACCCAGGCGCGGCGGTTGCGGCCGACCCGGAACTTCACGTGGTTGAACTCGGTGGTCTCCGGGTCCAGGCCCCACAGCTCGCAGAACTCGGCGGTGGCCTCCTCCTGCGTGGTGAAGCGGCTGGAGTAGACGTAGCCGGTGCCGAAGCGGCCCGGCATCGGTATCTTCCAGGACCACCCGGAGGACATCGCGATCGCCGAGGTGTACGGCTCGATGCCGTTGGCGTCGTCGTCGTGCGCCACCGCGGTGGCGACCGCGGGGGCCCACAGCAGCTGGTCGCTCATGTCGACGAAGGGCTCCTCCATCGCCTGGTTCATCAGCAGGCTGCGGAAGCCGGAGCAGTCCACGAACAGGTCCGCGTCCAGGACCCGGCCCTCCTTGGTGTGCAGGGCCTTGACGAAGCCCCGCTCGTCCTTCTCGACCCGCGTCATCTCGTCCTGGACGTGGTTCACGCCCTGCTTCTCGGTGGCGAACCGGCGCAGGAAGTCCGCGACGAGCGCCGCGTCGAAGTGCCACGCGTACCGGGTCGGGGAGGTGCCGTCCAGGTGCCGCGGCGACTTCTTGGCGTCCATCAGCGGCGCCTCACGGAAGCAGGCGTAGTCGTACGGCTCGTCCGTCCTGCCCTCGAACTTGTTCTTGAACCAGTAGTGCGACATCGGAATGTTGTCGTGCTCGGGGCTGATGCCGAACGGGTGGTAGAAGTGGTCCGGGCCGCCCTTGTCGAGCTCACGCGGACTGCTCTGGCCCTTGCCCGGAGTACGCCAGTTGATGAAGCGGACCGCCATCTTGTAACTGGCGTTGCACTCGCGCATCCACTCCTCCTCCTCGATTCCGAGGAAGTCGAAGAGCACACGGTGCAGATTGGGCACGGTGGCCTCGCCCACACCGATACGCGGAATGCTCGGCGCCTCCAGGACCGTGACGTCGACCGTGCTGTGGAGAGCCTTGCCGAGATAGGCGGCGGTCATCCAGCCGGCCGTACCGCCGCCGAGGATCACGACCTTCTTGATGGCGTTTTCTGTTGCGGGGGAGGTGTCCGTCATATCGAATTACCTCTTCTGGCCGAAGTTGTGGTGTCGGAACTGTGGGGATGGCCAGAATCGGCAGCCTCCCTACGGCACTTCTATAACCCGGCGGAAAAGGCCGAATGAGATTGCTGGGCGTCGGGATTTATGGAGGGCGTATAGCGCGCAGGCACAGCCTGGGACCTGTTGATTCCACACTCGTATCTCCCAGCAGAGGATGGCCGCATCACATGGCGCGCACAGAACGGGAGCCGGAGACGGGGCTGAAAGGCATCCTTTCCACTGTGGGAGGAACCCCGCTCGTAGAGCTCGAACGGTTGATGCCGGGGTTCACCTCGCGGGTGTTCGCCAAGGTGGAGCGTTTCAATCCCGGCGGTAGTGTCAAGGACCGCTCGGCGCTGAACATGGTGGCCACGAAGATCCGGTCCGGGGAGCTCGTCCCGGGCCGTTCGACGGTCATCGAGTCCAGCTCGGGGAACCTCGCGATCGGGCTCGCGCAGATCTGCGGCTACTACGGCCTGCGGCTCGTCTGTGTGGTGGACACCCGCACCACCCGGCAGAACATCGCGATCCTGCGGGCCTACGGGGCCGAGGTCGAGATCATCAGCGAGCCCGATCCGGCCACCGGGGAACTGCTGTCCGCCCGGCTGCACCGGGTCGCCGAACTCGTGGCCACCACCCCCGACGCCTACTGGCCCGACCAGTACGCCAACCCGCTCAACCGGCGGGCCCACGAGACCACGATGGGGGAGATCGCCGAAGCCCTCGACGGCAAGGTCGACCAGCTCGTTGTGGCCGCCGGCACCAGCGGCACGCTCGGCGGCTGCGCCGAGTACATCCGCCGGCACGGCCTCGGCACCACCGTCAACGCGGTCGACGCCCTCGGCAGCGTGCTCTTCGACTCACCCGTCGACTGCGCCCGTCTGGTGCCCGGCCACGGCGCGTCCGTCGCGCCGAAGCTGCTGCGGCGGGCCGACGCCGACCGGGTGGTGCACGTCGGCGACCTGGACTGCGTGGTGGGCTGCCGCACCCTGGTGCGCCGCGAGGCGATCCTGGCCGGCGGCTCGTCGGGCGCGGTCGTCGCGGCCCTGACCCGGCTCGCCCCCGGCATACCGCCCGGCTCCAATGTGGTGATCGTGCTGCCCGACGGCGGCGACCGCTACCTCGACACGATCTACGACGACACCTGGGTGCAGCGGCACTTCGGGGACGTCGCCCACCTGTGGGACGGGCCGTCGGACGCCGGGTTCGTGGGCCAACTGGCCGATATAGCCCAGTAATAGCGCGTCACCGCAGGATTTCCTCATCAGCGAGCAGTTCCGGCGAGCAGTTCCGGCGAGCAGTTCCGGCGAACAGCTCCAGTGAACAGCTCCAGTGAAAAGTTCCGGCGAACAGTTTTAGTGAACAGCTCCCGAGACCCGAGAAATCCCGAACCGAGAAATCCCGAACCGAGCCCCGGAGGCACCACATGACCACCCAGATCGCCGACCTCAGCACCGAGCGCAAGGCCGAGATCAAGGAGATCGTCTGCGACATCCTCGAACTCGAACTCGACGAGGTCACCGACATCAGCCTCTTCAAGGAGGAGCACGACGCCGACTCCCTGCGCACCATCGAGATCCTCGCCTCCATGGAGCGCAACTTCGGTCTCGTCCTGGAGCAGGCAGAGCTCAGCCGCATGGTCAACCTGGCGGGCGTGTACGCCGTGGTCGCGGAGGCCGAGGGAAAGTGAACGGAGCGACGGGCGGCACGGCGCCGCGCACGGCCCCCCGGCACCGGGTGGTGATCACCGGGCTCGGCGTGGTGACCAGCATCGGCACCGGGGTGGACGCCTTCGCCGACGGCCTGCGGGCCGGGCGCAGCGGCGCCAAACCGATCGGCGCCTTCGACACCACCGGATTCGCGTACTCCAACGCCTGCGAGATCACCGATTTCGACCCCGAGCAGTGGCTGCGCGACATGGCGGCCGACGAGCTCGGCCGGGCCGCGCAGTTCGCGGTGGCCGGCAGCCGGATGGCGGTCGCGGACGCGGGACTCACCGAGGACGACGTACGGGCCAGGCGCACCCTGGTCTCGGTCGGCACCACCGACGGCGAGTCCCGCGACCTGGACCACCTGATCGGCCTTCAGGTCACCGAGGGCGAGGACCGGCTCGACGCCACCGTCGCCCGCCGGGTGTGGCCCGGCCGGCTCTCCGCCGGCATCGTCCGCGAACTCGGCCTGGAGGACGTGGAGACGGTCACCGTCCCCACCGCCTGCGCGGCCGGCAACTACGCGGTCGGCTCCGGCTACGACGCGATCAGCTCCGGGGACGTCGAGATGGCGCTCTGCGGCGGGGCCGACGCGCTGTGCCGCAAGACGTTCACCGGCTTCTACCGGCTCGGCACCATCGCACCCGACGTGTGCCGCCCCTTCGACGCCGACCGGCAGGGCATCCTGACCGGCGAGGGCGCCGGGATCCTCCTGATGGAGTCCCTGGAGTCCGCGCTGGGGCGCGGCGCCCGCATCTACGCCGAGGTCCTCGGGTACGGGCTGTCCTGCGACGCGAGCCACCCGGTCGCGCCCGACCGGGACTCCATCGCACGCTGCATCACCGCCGCCCACCGCAACGCCGGCATCGAGGCGTCCGACGTGGACTTCATCTCGGCGCACGGCACCGGCACCAAGGCCAACGACGTCACCGAGGTCGGCGCGATCCGGCAGGTCTTCGGCGACGAACTGCCGCGCACCGTGTCGATCAAGTCGATGATCGGCCACACCATGGGCGCCGCCAGCGCGCTGGCCGCCGCGGCCTGCTCCCTGGCGCTGCGGGAGGGCTTCATCCCGCCCACCATCAACCACCGCACGACCGACCCGGAGTGCGCGGTGGACTGCGTACCCAACGAGGCGGTCGAGGCCCGGCTGCGGGTCGTGCAGAACAACGGCCTCGCCTTCGGCGGGAACAACGCCGTACTGATGCTCGGCCACTGGGACGAGAACGCGGCCGAGACCCTGCCCGCCGACGCGACAGCGGCGGCCTGAACCGGCCCGACGCGGCCTGAGAGGAGTTGAACGGCATGTCAGCCGACGCGGTCACCACCGCGCATGACCTGGTCGTTTCGGGCTGGGCTGTGTCCTCCCCGTACGGGCTGGGCCGGGACGGGTTCACGGCCGGACTGCGCGAGGGACGGCGCGCCGTCGCCGCCCTGGACAGCGAGCAGTGGCCGGTGCCATACGAAGAGGCCGGGCTCATACCCGGCTTCGACATCAAGGCCGTCCTCGGCCGCAAGGGCACCCGCTCCATGGACCGGGTCACCGCCATCGCCGCCACCACCGTCGGCATGCTCCTGGAGGAGTACGGGGCCGGCCTCGCCGCCGACCCCGAGAGCACCGGCCTGGTGCTCGGCACCTCCGGCAGCGTCCAGTCGATCATGGACTTCACCCGGGACGCGCTCACCGGAAAGGCGCCCTACCTGGTCGACCCCGCCAGGTTCCCCAACACCGTGATGAACTGCCCCACCGGGCAGAGCGCCATCCGGCACACGCTCAAGGGCCCCAACGTCACCGTCTCCGGCGGCGCCGCCACCGGGCTGCTCGCCCTCAACTACGCCTCCCGGCTGCTGCGCGGCGGACACGCCACCGCACTCCTGGCGGGCGCCGCCGAGGAGTTCTCCGTACAGCGCGCCCGGCTGGAGCAGGTCGCCGACCACGGCGGCAGCGCCGCCGAACCGCTCGGCGAGGGCGCGGCGCTCTTCCTCCTGGAGAGCGGGGCGGCGGCCCGCGACAGCGGACGCACCGTCCTCGCCACCGTCCTCGGCTGCCGGTTCCGGGCCTTCCGGAGCACCGGCCGCGCCTCCGTCGTGCTGCGGAACTGCATCGACGAGGTCCTGGCCGCCGCCGGTGCCACCGCCGACGACATCGCGCTCGTCGCCCCCGGCACCCCGCCCGGCGTCTTCGGCAAGGAGGAGGCGGCAGCACTGGACGGCCTCGCCGCGCCCCACCTCGCGGTCCGCCCCCTCATCGGCGACGCCACCGCGGCCGGCGCGGCCTTCCAGCTCGCCGCCGTACTCGCCGAGTCGGCCGCCCGCCCGGAGCTGGTGGACCGGCTCGCCCTGGTCACCGCCGTCGACCGGGACGGCACCGTCGGCGCGGCCCTGCTCCGCCTCGGCTGAGCCGCCACCGCACGTTCCCCACTTCCCGCGCAGCACTCGCAGAAAGGCCACGCACCATGTCCGACACTCCGAGACCGGTAGCGCTCGTCACCGGTGGATCGCGCGGCATCGGGCGCTCCGTCGTGGAGGTCCTGGCCCGCGACGGATACGACGTGGCCCTGTGCTACCAGTCCCGGGCGGAAGCGGCCGAGCTCGCCGCGAAATCGGCCCGGGAGCACGGGGCCCGGACACTGGCCGGCCGCGTCGACGTCACCGACCGGGACGCGGTGCGCGCCTTCGTCGCCGAGACCGAGGACACCCTCGGCCCGGTCGACACCCTCGTCACCGCCGCCGGGATCGTCCGGGACAGCAACCTGGCCACACTCGCCGACGACGACTGGGACGCCGTGGTGCGCACCAACCTCGACGGCACGTACAACTTCGCCAGGGCACTCGTCTTCCCGATGATGAAGCGCCGCCGGGGCACCGTGATCACCCTCTCCTCGGTCGCGGCCCAGGGGCAGGCCGGACAGACCAACTACTCCGCCTCCAAGGCCGGGATCATCGGCTTCACCAGGGCCCTCGCCAAGGAGGGCGGCCGGGCCGGACTGCGCGCCAACACCGTGGCCCCCGGCTTCATCCGTACCGACATGACCGGCGGACTCTCCGAGAAGTACGCCAAGGACATGACCAGGAGCATCCCGCTCGGCCGGTTCGGGGAGCCCGAGGAGGTCGCCGAGCTGGTGGCGTTCCTCGCCTCCGACCGCGCCTCCTACATCACCGGACAGGTCTTCTCCATCGACGGCGGCCTGGTCGTCTGACACCCCGGTCCTCCCGTCATCCCAAGGAGTTCGCCATGACCGCCCGCACCACCAAGCCGCCCCGGTTCTACTTCAACCTGCGCAGCCCCTACAACTTCTTCGCCCTCGCCGACCTGGAGCGCGACCACCCGGAGCTGCTCGACCGGGTCGAGTGGCGTCCGTTCTGGGAGCCGGACCCGACCAGCGAGAAGCTGCTCGCCGAGACCTCGCCCGGCGCCGAGTTCCCGTTCCACCCGATGTCCAGGGCCAAGCAGTTCTACATCCTGCGCGACGTGCGCAGGCTCGCCGCCGACCGCGGCCTGGCGCTGACCTGGCCGGTGGACCGCAAGCCCTGGTGGGAGCCGGCCCACCTGACCTGGTTCCTCGCCGAGCGCGAGGGGCTCGGCCGCACCTGGGTCGAGCGGGCCGGGCGGGCCCGCTGGCTGGAGGGGCGCGACATCTGCGACCCGGACGTGGTGCGCGAACTGGCCGAGGAGATCGGTCTGGACGGTGCGGAGGTCGACCAGGCCCCCCACCACCCACTGGTGCGTGAACAGGGCGTACGGGCGCTGCTCGACGTGCACCGCGACGGCGTCTTCGGCGTGCCGTACTTCATCAACGGCAGCGAGCCGTACTGGGGCCTGGACCGCGTCGCCGACTTCGCCGCGTCCTTCGGCCCCGCCACCGTCCCCGCGGCCACCACCGAGCCGCCCGCCGTCCCGGCCGCCGGCCGGACCACCGACATGAGCCACGCGGGAGGCTGCGGATGAACACCGTGACCGGTACCGACGAGCGCGCCACGGCCGAGGGAACTTTGCCGCTGACCGCCATCCAGGAAGCGATGTGGACCGCGTACCGGGTCGCACCCGCAAGCGCCTCCTACAACATCGTGATGCCGCTGCTGCTGCGCGGACCCGTCGACCCGGCCGCCATGGCCGAGGCGGTCACCGCCGTCGGCGACCGGCAGGAACTGCTGCGCTCCGTCTTCACCGAGCAGGACGGCACCCCGGTCCGCACCGCCGCCGAACGGGCCCTGGTCCGCATGGAGTTCAGGGACCTCGACGCCATCGACGAGGAGGGACTGCAACAGGCCGCGGAGGAGGCGGGCGCCCGCCCCTTCCGCCTGGAGTCCGGCGCCTTCCGGGTCGTCCTGCTGCGCCGCTCCGACAACGAGTGGGCGCTGGTGACGGCCGCCCACCACATCGTCAGCGACTTCACCTCGCGCTGGCTGCTCGTCCGCGACCTGCTCGACGCCTACGCGGGCACCTCCACCGGCACCGCGCCGGCCTGGCGGCCCATCCCCGGCTCGTACACCGACCACGCCGCCGAGGAACTGCGCCACATCGCCTCCGAGGCGGGTCGGCGCGGCGCGGACCGGTGGCGCGAGTCGGTCGCCGGGGCGCCCGCCGCGGAACTCCCGCTGGACCGGCCGCGACCCGTCGTGCGCTCGCTCCGGGGCGGCACCGTGGTCCGGGCGCTCGCCCCGGCCACCGCCCAGGGACTCGACGCGGCGGCCAACGGCGCGGGAGTCACCCCGTTCGCCTATCTGCTCGGCGTCTTCCAGGCGCTCACCCACCGCTGGACCGGCCAGGAGGAATTCGTCCTCGGGGTGCCCGCGACCAGCCGGATGGGCAAGGCGCAGCGGGACGTGATCGGCTGCTTCCTCAACACCATGCCGGTACGGGCCGAGTTCGACGCCACCAGCACCTTCCGGAGCACCGCCGCGCTGGCCGGCGAGCGGGTGATGCGGGGCATGGTCAACGTCCGCTACCCCTGCGCCCTGGCCTTCCCGCAGGCCACCGTCTTCCGCACCGCGCTGTTCCTGGTCCAGATGGACCGGATGGACCCGCCGGTGCCCAACGTCCCGCCAGGGCAGGTCATCGGCCCGTCCGTGGCGTACAAGGGGCTGGACATCGCCCTGATCGACGTACCCCAGCAGGAGGGCCAGCTGGACCTGCTGCTGCGCATCGAGCAGACCCCCGACGGTGTCACCGCCGTCTTCTCGTACGACACCGACCTGCTCGACCGGGCCACGGTCGAGCGGTTCGCGGACGGCTACGAGCGGATGCTCGCCGCGGCCGTCGCCGACCCGGACACCCGGACCGGCGACGTGGAACTGGCCGGACAGGACGAGACGGCCGCGCTGCTCGCCCTCGGCACCACCTCATTCGACGACGCCGCCGATTTCGCGGACTTCTCCGACTTCGACGACTTCGAATCCTTCGAGAACTCCTGGGAACACCGATGACCATGCGCATCGCGATCGTGGGTGCGGGACTCGGCGGTCTGACGGCCGCCGCCGCACTGCACCACCGGGGCCTGGACGTCCAGGTCTACGAGCGGGGAGAGGAGCTGCGCGAGCAGGGCGTCGGCATGCACCTCGGCCCCAATGGCACCCGACTGCTCCAACGACTGGGCCTCGGACCGGAGCTGGAGCGGTGCGCGGTGCGCCCCGAGGCCCTGGAGGTCCGGGCCTTCCACAACGGCGCCACCGTGGCCCGCCAGGAGATGGGCGAGGCGTGGCAGGAGCGGTTCCGCGCCCCGTACTACACCGTGCACCGCGGTGACCTGCACCGGATGCTGTCCTCGCGGGTTCCCGCCGAGCGGGTGCACACCGGCAGGGAACTCGTCCGGTTCGAGGAGACCGTGTACGGGGTCGTCCTGCACTTCGCGGACGGCACCGACGCCCACGCCGACGTGCTGATCGGCGCGGACGGGGTGCACTCGGCGGTCCGGCGTGCGGTCGCGGGCGACGACGCCCCGGTCTACTCCGGCAACAGCGCCCTGCGCGGTGTGGTCGCCGCCGCCGACCTGCCGGACCTGGACCCCGCGCTGATGTACATGTACGCGGGCCCCACCGCGCGCGTCCTGCTCTACCCGGTCGCCGGGGGCCGGCAGTTCACCTACGTCGTGGTGACCCCGGCCGCCGAAGGCGCCGCCGAGTCGTGGACCAGCGCGGGCGACCGCACCGACCTGGACGCCGTCCTGACGGGCTGGGACCCGGCCGTGCGCGCGCTCGCCGACGCGGCGGGCGAGGTGCGCCGCTGGGCGCTGTACGACCGCGAGCCGCTGACGCGGTGGAGCACCGCCCGCACCACCCTGCTCGGCGACGCGGCCCACCCGATGCTCCCGCACCACGGGCAGGGCGCCAACCAGGCCGTGGAGGACGCCGTGGCACTCGCCGTCTGCCTCGAAGGGGCGGCGCCCGGCGCGGACGGCATCGCCGCCGCACTGCGCCGCTACGAGGAGGCGCGCCGCCCGCACACCACCCGCGTGCAGCTGGGCTCGCGCACCGGGCAGCAGCCGAAGGACGCCGCCGCGAACCGCCGCATCGACGCCGAGAGCGTCGACTGGGTCCTCGACCATGACGTCGAGGCGGCCCTGGACGGGACGCGGGGCCGTCTTCCCCAGGCGGCCTGACGCACGGCAGAGACACCGTCCCAGCCGTCCCACTGGACAGGGGCCCCTGGCGCTCTCCCCGCGCCAGGGGCCCCGGACATCCCATCGAGTACGTGGCACTGCGTAGTGGGGGCAGCCCCGGCGGCTCGTCCGCCCGGGTTGCCCACGGTCGGTCAGCGGCTGTGGCGAGCCGGCAGGACGAGACGGGGATTGGGATCGAGGAGGATGTCGGCCGGGCCGAACTTCCCAGCCAGCTCACGGATTTCGGGGTCGTCGAGGAGCAGAAGGCAGCCGTTGTCGACGAAGGGCCGGCCGTCGAGGGTGATGGTGGGCTGGTCGAACTGGCAGTCGCAGTGTGCGTGGCCGGGGCCCGTGCGGTCGACTGCCCCTTGCGGGGTCAGGCCGTCGAGGCCGAAGTAGAAGGCGCCGGCGTGCTTCTCGCGTTCGAACTGCGTACCGCCTGCCGAGCGGACCTTGGGATTGATGCCGATGAGCGCGTGGCGCATGTAGTAGCCGTCCGGCGCGTAGCGCAGCAGCTCGGCGGCCGCCGTGCCGCCGTGGATGGCGGTGACGCGGTTGTTCTCCAGCTCCAGGGTGGTCCGCTCGGCGGGGACGCCGGTGACGGTGGATTCCTCGACGACGACCACACCGTCCGTCCGGTCGGGGTAGAAGTTGGCGCCTCCGTAGGGGAAGGGCCGCCACATGCCGGCGGTGAGGGGGGCACTCGGGTGACCCGGGGTGGTGAAGGCCTGGAAGGTCACGTCGGTGCCCAGCGCGGTCGTGACCCTGATCTCCTGTGCTGCGCCGATCCGGGCGTACGCCTTGGTCTCCAGCGCGAAGTACAGTTCGAGCGGGAACCGGGCACCGGTCGACAGGGCCGACGCCGTGGCCGTCTGGTGCAGGGAGACGAACCGGGCGCGTTGTTTCGCGATCTCGTCGAAGAACAGGCGGGTGGTGTGCACTTCCCCCCACCAGGTCAGCGAGATCACTACGTCGGCGGCGGCATGAGCCGCGGACGGCAGCGGTGAGGGCGTCGAGCGATCCCACCCGCCGGCGCTGATCGGCGGTATGGACAGCACGTGCACCTCGGCGTTGCGGTAGGCGGCCGCCGCCGTGATGGCCTGGATGACCACCGGATCGGTGCCGTGCTCGGCGAGGACCAGCACCTGCTCGCCCGCGGTGACCGCGGCGTATTCCAGGAGGTTGTAGACGCCGGGCATCAGCTCGGTGATCGACAGCGGCGCGGCCGTCGGCGTGTCCAGGTAACTGAAGGGCGCGATCGTGGTCATGACGGTGAGTCTCCGATCCGTGCGGTTGGGGTAGGTCGGGAAGTGGACTTCAGGCGCAGGTCGCGGCCGGCGCCGGCGCCGACGACGGCCTGGGCGAGCGTCAGCGCGACGAGCAGCATCAGGGGGAGCGTCCATCCGCCGGTGAGTTCGTGCAGTGCGCCGAGGAGGAGTGGACCGACGGCGGCCACGAGGTAGCCGACGGACTGGGCCATCGAGGCCAGCGCCGCCGCCTGCGAGGCGTCTGCCGCCCGCTGGCTCTGGAAAGCCAGGGCGAGTACCAGACACGCTCCGCCGCCCAGGCCCGTGAGGACGCTGGACACGACGGCCAGTTGGGGGGCCACGGCCAGCAGCGCGAAACCCAGCGCGACGATCGCCGAGGCAGCCGCCGCCAGGAGTCGTTGATCCTTGCAGCGGCGGGCGAACACGGGAAGCGCACTGCTGGCTACCAGGCCGACGATCTGGTACAGGAACAACTGCCAGCCGGCGGCGGCCTCTCCCACTCCGTGGTCGTGCACGATGCTCGGCAGCCAGGCGATCGTGGTGTAGAAACCGAGGGATTGCAGCCCCATGAACACGCTGACCTGCCAGGCCAAGGGGGAACGCCAGGGGATGCGCTCTCGCCCGGCAGGGGTTGCCGCCGCGGCGCCGGTACGCCTCCAGAGCGGTACCCAGAACCCGAAGGCCAGCACAGCCAATGCGGCCCAGACCCCCAGCGCGGTGCGCCAGCCGCCTGGCAGATGGTCGGCCATGGGCACCGAGATCCCGGACGAGACGGCGGCCAGCAGGCCCATCGCGGTGACATAGAGGCCGGTCACCTGCCCTATGCGGTCTTCCGGCACAGTGCTCTTGATGACGGAGGGCAGCAGCACATTGCCGTAGGCGATCGCGGCCGCGATCACCACCGTTCCGACGAACACGAACGGCACGCCCGGCACGGAGCGTATGAGCAGCCCGGCCGTCAGCACGGCCAGCGAGGTGACCAGGGCGCGTGACGCGCCGTAGCGGTGCGCGGTCCGGCCGACCAGTGGCGAAGTGGCGGCGAACGTGAGCAGTGGCAGGGCTCCGAGCAGTCCTGTCCATGTGCCGGACAGTCCGGTCGATGCCTCGATGCCGGGAAGCAGCGGACCCACCCCGGTCAGGGCGGCACGCAGATTCGCTGCGACGAGGACGACGCCGACCAGTAGCCACACCATGGACGGCCCACTCGGCGCTGCGGCCCTCACCTGGTCCGACAGGTCGCGCGGATCATTCACCCGCATGACGACCGGTCCCAGCGGCACCGGCCTGCTCGGCGACGATGTCCGCGCTCAGTCGGCCGGTCACCCGCACCAGCATGGACGCTGCGTACCGGGCAGCGACCGCGTCGCCGGCGCCGATCGCGTCGACGAGCGCGGTGTGCCAGTGATCGTGCTCGGCGGCGACGTCGTCGTCCCACGGCAACGCGGCCAGCAGGGCGGACAGGGCGCTGCCCAGGTGTTCGTAGAGCTCCATGAGCAGCTCGTTGCCGCCGGCCTCCACGATTGCGAGGTGAAAAGCCCCGTCGGCGGCCGCGACCTGAGCCATCGACCCGGAGCGGTTGCTCTCGCGAGCCGCCACCAGGAGCTCCCGGAGTCGTGCCGCATCCGCCTCCGACCGGCGCTCAGCGGCCAGACCGGCCGCGTATTCCTCAAGCACCGCCCGTAGCTCCAGGACGTCCGCCGGCCGCGTGGTGGCCGTGCGCCGCAGCAGGACTGCTTCGAGCTCGCTGGTCACCCGGACATACGTGCCGTCGCCGACACGCGCCTCCAGCAGGCCGAGGTGGATCAGCGCCCGCAACGCTTCGCGAACGGTGTTCCGGCTGACCTGGAGCATGTCGGCCAGCTCCTGCTCACCCGGAATACGCGTGCCCACCGGCCATCGCCCGGACGTCAGCTGCTCCCGCAACTGGTCGGCGACCTGCGCTGCCAGCGTCGTCGCCCGGCGCGGCTGCCGCAACCCCTCCATGAAGACCTCCAAATGTTGGACATCTGAACATCTGTAGAGAAACACACGGGCGGCCGACCGAGCTAGAGACGTGTGACGCACATCACTTTTGATGTCGATGTGCGACGACATCTCCGGGGACGGACGCCGCCGGCGTCGGCTTCGGCAAGCACTGGACGATCAAGTGGGGCGGATCATCGACCGGCCTCCCGCCGAGCGCGGGACCGGTGTCCGGCTCGGAGCGGAAGTGACCGTCGCACCGCCCCTCGGCGAGGACCGACAGCAGCCCGCTCTGCCGATCGGACCGGAAGCGTGGCCGGTCGGCCGATGTGGTGTCGTGGCGGCGTGCCTAGCGTCGTGTTGACCAAGCCACCACGCTTCGAGGGGAACGTTCGATGGACCAGCGAGGGACGACCGGAGCACACGCCGACGCCACGACCGTGGCCGGAGTGACCACGGAGTTCGAGCCGGACGTCATTGACCTGCTGGTGAAGGCGTTGCGCCGGGCGGTCAGGAGCGAGTCCTCGGCCGTGGGGACGGACACTCTGCTGGGCGAGCTCGTGCTGGGGGACACGGAGGCGGGCGGGGCGATCGCTCCGGGGACACGGAAGGCCGGTTCGCTCAGCGGCATGATCTTCGGCCGGGCGGGTCTCGGCTGGGTGAGCGACGACGAGGTGCGCAGTGTGCCGGCCGGTGCTGGTGCCAGTGCTGGTGCTGGAGGCGGCGCCGGTGCCGATGAGGAATCCCATCAGGAAGCCGACGAGAGGGAGGTCGACGCCGCCTGGCGTGAGGCACGGTGGCGCTTCGGCCTCGGTTCGCGCGGATCGGCCGTGCAGAGCAGTCGGGCGTTGCCCGGGATGACCGGGGCGATGCGCGCGTGCCTGCTGCTCGCGCTCGGGGCGGCCCGCGTCGAGGGGACGATCTCGGTGCGCTGCCGGCACGTGGCCCGTGCCCTGTTGGACCTGCCGGACACCAGGGCACGGGAAGCCCTGTTGCTGCAGAGGCTGGACACGGCCGCCTCGGCGACCGCGCTCGACGCACTGGACGCGAGTGCCGCAGCGGAGAACGAGGGGCCGGAATCCCGCGGCGTCACCCTTCTCCGCCGGGCCGGAACGCTGGGCAGGAGCGGAAACCGCCTGACCCGCGCGCTGACTTCATGGACCTCCGGGGCCTCGGAGAACGGCTCACCGGTTCTGTTCGCGGTGACCGTCGAGGCCGTGCGGCAAGCGGTACGGTGCGGGCGCACCGCGGCGGAGCCGGTGGATCTCCTGCTGGGGACACTGGCCCTGGACCGGGCGCTGTCCGTTGCCGGGCGCTCGCTGCCCGGGAGTCTGGCGGACGCCAACGCTGCTCCGGCCCTGCTGCGCCGATACGGCGTGCGGCAGGTCTCCCTGGTCTCTTCGGCTTCGGCGACCGATTTCGTTTCCGTTGCGGTTCCCGACGGCTCCGAGACGCGTCTGTCCGCCGCCGCCGACCGGATCATGGCGGTCGTGCGGCTGTCCGCCGCCGAGCACGGTTCGCCCACGGTCGGAACGGTCCACCTGCTGTCCGCGCTGCTCGACGACTCGGCGACGGCGACGGCGACAGCGACAGTGACCGACAGGAACACGGACACGGACACGGACAGGGACACGGACACGGACGCCGGGGCCGGGGCCGGTGGCGCGGTCGTACGGATGCTGGCTGCGGACCGGGTGGACATCGCCGCGTTGCGGGCGCAGCTGCGTCTCGGGCTGGGCGCATGACCCCCGGGCCCCGCCGTGCGGCGACCGCCACCGCCGCGGCTACCGTTCCTCCCGGGGATCCACGGTGGCGGGGCAGGGGTGATCAATGAGTCGGGTGCCCGAAGAAGCAGAGCCGTTGCTCCTGTCCGTACGGCTGGGACGCGCGCTGACCGGAGTGTCCCGGTGGGCGCGTCGCGAGCTGGCCGAGAGCCGGGCCGCGGTGCGTGCCGCCGAGCGCCGTACGGTCGGCGCCGAGGCGCTGGTCTGCGCCCTGGCGGCAGCCTTCTGCCTGATGCCGCTGCTGCTGGTGCCCCCGGAACGGCCGGTGTCGGCGGTGCTGGAAGGGGTGTGGGCGGCGCTGCTCGTCCCCGCTCGGCGCGGCCGTCCGGCCGCCGCTGTCCTGGGTACCTCCTTGCTGTTCGTGGGTGCCAACGTGTGGACGCTGGCGGTGGTGCCGCTGATCGTGCTGTCCGCCGCCCGCCGCATCGCACCGCCGAGGCGTGCGTGGCGGGTCACCGGGGCGGCCTGCGCCGCCGTTGGCGTCCTGACCGTCGTCTGCGCCCTGGTCCGGTCCGACGACCTGCTGTCGGAACTGGCCGGCACCGCGGTCTCCGCGGTACTGCTTCTGCTGCTTCCCACGCTGGCCGGGAGCCTGCTGGGGCGGCGGCGCCCCCTGGTCAGCCTGCTGCGGGAGCGCAACGCCTACCTGGAACAGGCCCGCACGCTGACCACCGCGGCGGCCCGGACGGAAGAACGGACGCGGATCGCGGGAGAGATGCACGATCTCCTGGGCCACCGGCTGAGCCTGATCTCCGTCTACGCGGGGGCGCTCGAACTCGCTGCCGAGCGGCAGGCACCCGCCCTCGCCGGGCAGGCCGATCTGCTGCGCACGACGGCCGGCACGGCGATGGACGAACTGCGCGAGATCCTCGGTGTCCTGCGGCACGCCGACCTGGCGGACCCGGCCCTGTCGGACGACAGGCCCGGGGAGCAGAGGGGAACGCGTGAGGACATCACCGCTCTGGTGACGGAATCCCAGCGGACAGGCAGCACCGTCGAGTTGGCATGGTCCGTCCCCGACACGGTCGAGGTGGGCCTCCGTACGCGTCAGGCGATTCACCGAATGGTCCGCGAAGGGCTGACGAACGTGCTGAAGCACGCGTCCGGTGCGCCCACCAAGGTGGAGGTCAGGAGCACGGGCAGCGGGATCGAGGTGTCTGTCACCAACGACGCGCCGCACACGCCGGATCGCTCCCACGCGGGAAGTCACAGCGGGCTGGCCGGCTGCCAGGAGCGGATCTCGTTGCTCGGAGGAACATTCGAGGCGGGCGCCTTGACGAACGGCGGTTTCCGCATGGCGGCCTGGCTGCCCGTCCAAGGGGACGGCCCCCTGGAATCCGCCGCGCTCCCGGGTGCTTCTGCCGCAACCCCCTTGGGCGCGGCCCGTCTCCCGTCCAGCAGCACCAGGCGCTCCGGCCCCATCGGACAGGCAGGATCTCGCGCCCCGTTGTCGGACGAGATCCTGACCTGGCCGCGCATCCTGGGATCGGGCTGTGTGGCAGCACTCGTGGTCCTGCCGACGGCGGGCTTCCTCGTCGTACTGCTTACGGCGGCAGCCCTAAGATGAGCTGATGATCCGAGTCCTGGTCGCCGACGACGAGGCGCTGATGCGTGCCGGGATCCGGCTCATCCTGGAGAACGCCGAGGACATCGAAGTGGTCGCCGAGGCGGGCGATGGCCGGGAAGCCGCAGCGGCGTGCCGCGCCCAGGACATCGATGTGGCCCTCCTCGACATCCAGATGCCGACCAGTGACGGAATCGCGGCCGCCGAGGACATCGCCCGCCTCTCGCCCCGCACCTGTGTCGTGATGCTGACGGCGTTCGGCGAGGAGGCGCGCGTGACGCGCGCCCTGCGGGCCGGCGCGAGCGGGTTCCTCCTCAAGGACACCGGCCCCACCGAGCTGATCCGCGCCGTGCAACTCGCGGCGAGGGGGGAACCCGTACTGGCACCCCGGATCACCCGACGGCTGCTGGAGCGGCACGTACAGTCCGGACGGGACACCGAGGCCGCTCTGCGCAGGACCGAAGAGCTGACCCCGGCCGAACGGGATGTCCTGCGACTGCTCGGCACGGGCCTGTCCAACGCCGAGATCGCCGATCAGCTGTATCTGAGCGCCGGCACGGTCAAGGCGCACATCAGCCGGATCCTCACACGCACCGGCTGCGCCAACCGCGTACAGGCCGCCGTCCTCGCACACGACGCCGGGCTGCTCACGGATCGTTGAGGCGCTGTTCCGATCGTTGAGATGGCGTTCCGACCGCTGAGGCACCGCTTCGATCGTTGATGTGCCGCTCCGCGTCCATGATGCCCGGCCGGGCATCCCCGAGCGGGCCGAGGCCCAGCGCTCGTAGCCGGTGCGGTGGACGTGGCCGGAGCCGGCACCGGAACGCCGGACGGACAACGCCCCCATGCCCCGGCCCGATGAATACATGGCCGGCATAGGGCCCGGATAGGCCGCCCTTCAAACATGGCCATAACCGACCACACAAAGGGGCGTCGAACTGATGAGCGAGCAGCAGACCGAAGAGACCCGGTACCGCGTCGTGCTCAACGACGAGGAGCAGTACTCGATCTGGTGGGCCGACCGTGCCCTGCCGGCCGGCTGGCACGCCGAGGGCAGCGAGGGTACCCGCGAGGAGTGCCTCGCCCGCATCACCGAGATCTGGACCGACCTGCGCCCGCTGAGCCTGCGCCGCCGCATGGACGCCACCGCCGCCTGACCGAACTGGCCGCCGGATCCGAGGCCGGGCCCGACCCCCACCGCGCCGCCCGATCCCGATGGAGGAGAGACTGTGAACGACCGCACGCTGTCGGGTTCGTACACCGGTGCAACCACTGCCCGGCCCAGGACCGCACCCCTGCTGCCCGCGCTGTTCGCCGCCCAGCGCACCCGTACCCCCGACGCGCCCGCCGTGATCGGCGCAGACGGAAGCGTGGTCACGTACGCCGGACTCGGCGCGCGCGCCGCCCTGTTCGCCGCCCGGCTGCACGCCCTGGGCGTGCGCCCCGGCGACTTCGTGGGCGTGTGCCTGCACCGCGGGCCCGACCTGGTCGCCGGGCTCCTCGGTGTATGGCTGGCAGGCGGCGCCTACGTACCGCTCGACCCCAACCACCCCGAGAGCCGCATCGCCCTCGTCCTCGACGACGCGCAGGCGCCGGTGGCCGTCGCCGAGCGGTCCACCGCCGGCAAGCTGCCCACGGGCACCCGGCTGCTGCTCGCCGAGGACGTCACCGACGAACAGCGCCAGGATTCCGACGTCGAACAGCCCACAGCGGTACCGGAGTTCGTCGCCGAACCGGCCCGGCCCGCCTACGTACTGCACACCTCCGGCTCCACCGGCCGCCCCAAGGGCGTCGTCGTTCCGCACGAGGGCATCGCCAACCGGGTGCGCTGGCTCGCCCACCGCCACCGGCTCGGTCCCACCGACCGGGTGCTGCTCAAGACCACCGTCGGGTTCGACGCAGCCGGACTGGAGCTGTTCTCCCCGCTCATCAGCGGCGCCGCCCTCGTACTCGCGCCGGAAGGCGCCGAGCGCGACCCGGCGACCCTGCTCGCCGCCGTCGCCGACCACGGTGTCACCGTCCTCCAGGGCGTCCCCTCCGTCTACCGGCGCCTCGTGGACGAACCCGGCTGGGAGCGGGCCACCGCCCTGCGCCTGGTCTTCAGCGCCGGTGAACCCCTCCACGCCGACCTGTGCCGCCGCATCCTCGAACGAGCGCCCGGCGTACGGATCTGGAACACCTACGGTCCCACCGAGGCGTCCGTCGACATCACCGAGCACCTGTGGGACCCGGACCGGGACACCGGCGCCGTCCCCGTCGGGCGCCCCATCGGCAACATGCGCGTGGTCGTCCTCGACCCGGCCGGACGGCCCGTGCCGGTCGGCGTCCCCGGCGAACTCCACGCGGGCGGCATCGGGCTCGCCCTCGGCTACCTCGGCCGCCCGGACCTGACCGCCGAACGCTTCGTGCCCGACCCGCACAACGAGGGACAGCGGCTCTACCGCACCGGCGACAAGGTGCGCTGGCGCGCCGACGGCGTCCTCGAATACCTCGGCCGCCTCGACCAGCAGGTCAAGGTCAACGGCGTACGGATCGAGCCCGGCGAGGTCGAGGCCGCGCTCGCCGCCCACCCCTGGGTGCGCACCGCCGTCGCCGCCGCCGTGCCCGACCCCGCCGGCGGCGGCCACCGCCTCGCCGCCTGGGTGCAGCCGCGTGGCGAGGCGCCCCGTCCCGACGAACTGCGCGCCTTCCTGCGCCGCACCTTGCCCGATGTCCTGGTGCCCGCCGTCTTCGTGACCGTCGACGAGTGGCCGCTCACCGCCAGCGGGAAGATCGACCGGGGCGCGCTGCCCGACCCGGCCGAGAGCCGCACCGAGACCGCCCACATACCGGTGCGCGACGCCACCGAGCGGGCCGTCGCCGAGATCTGGGCCCAGCTGATCGCCGTCCCCGCCGGGGAGATCGGCGCCACCCACGACTTCTTCCAGCTCGGCGGCTCCTCACTGATGCTGACCCGGCTCTCCGAACTGCTGTCCGCGACGGCCGGCACCCGCGTACCGCTGCGCGCCCTGTTCACCGCGACCACCGTCGAGACCCAGGCCGCTCTGATCGGCCACCCCGCCGACCCGACCGGCGACGACCACCTTGCGGAAACGGTCCTTCCCGCGCCCCGCAAGCCCGAGGGCCTGCCGCTCTCGCCCGGCCAGCAGGGCATGTGGCTGCTCGACCGGCTGCGCCCCGGCAGCAGCGAGTGGAACGCCCCCGCCTTTTTCACCCTGCCCGCCGAGTACAGCGACGCCACCGTCGCCGCCGCCCTCGGCGCACTCGCCGACCGGCACGAGATCCTGCGCACCCGGTACGTGCTGAACGGCACCGAGCCCGTCCAGATCGCCGATGCGCCCGGCACCCGCCCGCCCCGGCTGCGCACCGCCCTCGCCGCCACCGCCGCCGAGCTGAACGCAACCGTGCAGGAGGAGTTCGCCCGCCCCTTCGATCTGGAGAACGGACCCGTCTGGCGCGCCCTGACCGTACGCGGAGGGACCGAGCGGCTGCACGTGATTCTCTCGCTGCACCACATCGCCTGCGACGGCTGGTCCTCCGTCGTCCTGGAACGCGACCTCAAGGCCCTGGCCGAGGCCGCGCACACCGGCACCGACGCCCGGCTGCCCGAGCTCCCGGTGCAGTACGCCGACCACGCCGCCCACCGGCGCGCCCGGCTCACCGACACCTTCGTCTCGCGCGAACTCGACCACTGGAAGCGGGAGCTGGACGGCATCGCCCCGCTCGACCTGCCCACCGACCGGCCCCGGCCCCCGGTGCGCGACGCGCACGGCGCCGTCCACCTCTTCACACTCCCGGCCGCGCTCACCGAGCGCGTCGCGGCCCTCGGCCGCAGCTGCGGGGCGACCCTCCAGCAGACCCTGCTCACCGCGTTCTCCACACTCGTCGCCCGCCTCACCGGCCGCTGGGACGTCCCGGTCGGCATCCCGGTGGCCGGCCGCGAGCGGCCCGAGACCGCCGATGTCGTCGGGTTCTTCCTCAACACCCTCGTGCTGCGCTGCGACGCCGCGGCCGACGACACCTTCCGCGACGCCGTCGTCCGGGTCCGCGACACCGCCCGCACGGCCTTCGCCCACCAGGAGCTGCCCTTCGACCGGCTCGTCGCCGAGCTCGACGAGAGCCGCGACGCCGCCCGCACCCCGCTCTACCAGGTGATGTTCGACCTGCACGAGGAGGGCCGCACCGGCACCGCGACCTCGGCCGGCGACCTCGACGCCTTCCGGGGCGCCTGGCAGGCCGCCCGCACCGACCTCACGTTCGTCGTGCAGCGCCGGGACGACGGCTCCCTGCTCGGCATGGCCGAGTACGCCACCGCCCTGTTCGACCCGGCCACCGTCGAACGGTTCGCCGACTGCTGGACCCGCCTGCTGGAGGCGGTCACCGACGACCCGTGGGTACGGCTGGGCACCGCCGACCTCCTGCCCGCCCCGCTGCGCGCCGAACTCGTCGCCCACGGCCCGGGACCCGCCGGAGCGGGGGACACCATCACCGGAGCGTCCGACGGCGGCGTGCACACCGCGATCGCGGAGGTGGCCCGGCGCTCCCCCGAGGACCCGGCCGTCGTCTGCGGCGACGAGACCTGGACGTACCGGCGGCTGACCCGGCGCGCCGAATTCCTCGGCCACCGGCTGCGCGCGCTCGGCGCCGGCCCGGAGACCACCGTCGCCGTGCTGCTCGGCCGCACCCCCGACCTGCTCGCCACGATCCTCGGCAGCTGGCACGCCGGGGCCGCCCATGTGCCGCTCGACCCGGGCGCGCCCGACGACCGCATCGCCCATGTGCTCGCCGACTCGGGGGCGGGCGTCCTCGTCACCGACACGGTGGGCGCCGCCCGCCTGGCCGGGATCCACCGGGGCGCCGTCCTCACCCTGGACACGGAACCGGACGCCGCGCCACCGGCGGACGCCGAGCCGCTGCCCGCCGGGGACGGCACCCGCCTCGCCTACCTGATGTACACCTCGGGCTCCACCGGCCGCCCCAAGGGCGTCGCCGTCGAACACCGCACCCTGCTGCCCACCCTGCGCGCCTTCCAGGCCCACCTGGACTTCGGGCAGGGCCCCGACGACGCCTACCTGGCCCTGGCCCAGCCCACGTTCGACATCTCCTGGACCGAACTCGTCATGCCGCTCGTCGCGGGCGGCCGGGTCGTCCTCGCCCAGGACCACGAACTGCGCGACCACCGTGCCCAGTTGGCGCTGCTCGACCGGCACGGCGTCAGCCACCTCCAGGCCGCCCCCGCGCACTGGCAGATGCTGATCGACGCCGGATTCGGCCGCCGCCCACTGGTCGGCAAGACCGGCGGCGAGGACTGCCCGCCCGCCCTCGCCCGCGACCTCTCGCGCAGGCTGCGGCGGTTCATCAACGAGTACGGGCTCACCGAGACGACCATCGCCTCCACCCGCTGGGACGCGCACGACACCGCGCGGTCCACCCCGATCGGCCGCCCCTACCCGCACTGCACGGTCCGGGTCCTGGACGAGAACCTCACCCCCGTGCCGTACGGGGTGACCGGCGAGCTGTGCATCGGCGGGACCGCCCTCGCCCGCGGCTACCACGGCAGACCCGGCCCGACCGCCGCCGCTTTCGTGCCCGACCCGTACGGCGAGCCCGGCGCCCGCCTCTACCGCAGCGGCGACATGGCCCGCATGCTGCCCGACGGCACACTGGAGTTCGCCGGCCGCGCCGACGGCCAGGTCAAGATCCGTGGCAGGCGGGTGGAGACCGGCGAGGTCCAGGGCGTCCTGGCCGAGCACCCCGGAGTCTCCCAAGCCGTGGTAACCGTCCACGGCACCGGATCCGACGCCGCGCTCATCGGCTACTGGGTGGCCGCCGACGGCACCCCCGTGCCCGGCGACAGCGCCCTCCTGGACCACTGCGCCCGCAGGCTGCCCGACTACATGGTCCCCGCGCTGCTCGTGCCGCTCACCGCCGTACCGCTCACCCGGCACGGCAAGGTCGACACCGCGGCCCTGCCCACGCCCGACCTCGCCGCCGCGCTCGCCGACGAGCCGTACACCGCGCCCGAAGGACCCGTCGAGGAGATCATCGCCGGGATCTGGGCCGAGGTGCTGCACGGCCCGGACGCCGTCGCGGGCCACCGGATCGGCGCCCGCCAGGGGTTCTTCCGCAGTGGCGGAAACTCCGTGCGCGCCGCCCAGGTCGTCGCCCGCATCCAGGAGGAGTTCGATGTCGAACTGCCCCTGCGCGCCGTCTTCGAACGCCCCACCGTCGCCCGGCTCGCCGAAGCCGTGGAAGAGGCCGTGACGGCCGAGATAGAGACGCTCACCGAAGCCGAACTCGCCCTCGCCCACAGGGAGTACCAGCCGTGACCGCACCCACCGCGCCGACGCAGCCCACGCAGGAGGAGCTGCGCGCCGAGCTCCTGCGCCGCCGCCTCGCCGGGCGCGCCGGGCGCGGCGCCGGCACTTCCGCCCGCACCGCCGCGATCCCGCGCGCCGACCGCACCGGACCCCTCGAACTCTCGGCCGGGCAGCGCCAGTTGTGGTTCCTGCACCAGCTCGACCCGGAGAGCCCCGAATACCTGCTGCCGATGGCGTACCGGCTGCGCGGCCCGCTCTCGCCGGGCACCCTCCAGCAGGCGTGCGACGCGCTCGCCGCCCGCCACGAGATCCTGCGCACCCGCTACGTCCTGGACACGGCCGACCCACGGCAGGTCGTCGACCCGGCCGGTCCCGTCGACCTCGCCGTCACCGACCGGCCCGGCCTGGACGCGGCCGCCCGGGACGCGGCCGCCGTCGCCTTCACCGAGGCCGGTGCCGCCGAGACCTTCGACCTGGCCGCCGACCACCCGCTGCGGGTCCGGCTGCTGCGCTTCGCCCCCGACGACCACGTCCTGCTCGTCGTCATGCACCACATCGCCTGCGACGCGCTGACCCGCCCACTGCTGCTGGCCGACCTCGCCGCCCTCTACCGGGGCGAGGAGCTGCCCGAACTGCCCGTCCAGTACGCCGACTACGCGGCCTGGGCGGCCCGCAGACAGAACGGCCCCGATGCCGACCGCGGCCTCGACCGGTGGCGCCGGGAGCTCGCCGGCGTCGAACCGCTCGCCCTGCCCACCGACCGGCCCCGCCCCGCCGTGCGCACCTGGGGCGGCGCCACACACGGCTTCGACGTCCCCGCCACCACCGCCACCGCGCTGCGCAGGGTCGCCCGCGACGGCGACGCCACCCTCTTCATGGTGCTGCTCACCGCCTACCAGACCCTGCTCGGCCGCTACACCGGCAAGCGGGACGTCTCGGTCGGCACCGCCGTCTCCGGACGTACCCGCCCCGAACTGCGGCAGATGGCCGGATACGCGTACAACACCCTGGTGCTGAGGGCCCGTTGGGGTGCCGACCCGGCCTTCCGGGACGTCCTCGCCGCCAACCGCACCACCGTGCTGGACGCCTTCGACCACCAGGAGACGCCGTTCGACCGGATCGCCGACGAGCTGGAGCCCGAGCGCGACCTGTCCACCACACCGCTCTTCCAGGTCATGTTCGACCTCGCGTCCGGCGAGGGGGCCGACGGCCCCGACCTGCCCGGCATCAGCGCCGAGCCGGTCCCCGCCGCGAGTTCCATCGCCCGCTTCGACCTGACGCTGCACCTCACCGAGCGCGCCGACGGCACCCTGCACGGCAGCCTCGAATACGCCACGGCCCTCTTCGACACGACCACCGCCGCCCGGATCGCCGGCCACTACACCCGACTCCTCGCCCAGATCGCCGCCACCCCCGACGCCCCGCTCTCCGCCCTCGACCCGATCGGCCCCGAGGAGCGCGCCCTGCTCCTGGACGGACCGGCCACCCCCGTCGGCACCGATCACCCCCTCGACGCCACCGCCCTGCGCCCGGTCCTGGAAACCATCCTGGAACAGGCCGCGGCCACCCCCGACGCCACCGCCCTGCGCCACGGCGGCACCACGTACACCTACCGCCGGCTCGCCGAGGAATCGGAGCAGTACGCCCGCCGGCTCGCCGGGCTCGGCATCGGCCCCGAGGACACCGTCGCCGTCCTCCTGGACCGCTCGCCGCAACTGGTCGCCGCCCTGCTCGGCATCTGGCGTGCGGGAGCCGCGTACGTACCCGTCGACCCCGGCTACCCGGACGAGCGCGTCGGCCACATGCTGGCCACCACCGGCACCCGGACCGTCCTCACCGAGACCCGCTACGCCGACCGCTTCGAAGGCCCCGCCGTCCCGGTCGCCGGTGACGACGGCCCCGCCGTCCCGGTCGCCGGTGACGACGGCCCCGCCGTCCCGGTCGCCGGTGACGACGGCCCCGCCATCCCGGTCGCCGGTGACGACGGCCCCGCCATCCCGGTCGCCGGTGACGACGGCCCCGCCATCCCGGTCGCCGGTGACGACGGCCCCGCCGTCCCGGTCGCCGGTGACGACGGCCCCGCCGTCCCGGTCGCCGGTGAGGACGGCTCCACCGCTCCGGTCGCCGGTGAGGACGGCTCCACTGCCCCGGTCGCCGGTGACGACGGATCTGCCGCCCCGGTCGCCGACAACGGCGGCCTCACCGTCCTGGTCACCGACGACCCGGCCGAGCAGGCCGCCCGCGCGGCCGCCACCGCCGCGCTGCCCACCGGGTACGACCTCGACGCACTCGCCTACGTCATCTACACCTCCGGCTCCACCGGCCGCCCCAAGGGCGTCCTCGTCACCCACCACGGGCTGGCCAACTACCTCGGCTGGACCGTCCGGGCCTACGCGGAAGCCGGCCCCGGTGGCGCCCCGCTGTTCTCGTCGATCGCCTTCGACCTCGGCGTACCCGACCTGTACGCGCCGCTGATGACCGGCCGCGACGTCCACCTGCTCCCGCAGGACTTCGACACCGCCGACCTCGGCGCCCTGCTCGCCGCGGGCGCCCCGTACGCCTTCATCAAGCTCACCCCCGGCCATCTCGACCTGCTCCAGCAACAACTGACGGATGAGCAGATCAGGGGGCTGGCCGGTCTCGTCATCGCCGCCGGTGACTCCTTCACCGCCCGGCTCGCCGAGCGCTGGACCACCTCGGCGGGCCCCGACGGCACCCGCCTCGCCGCCGAGTACGGCCCCACCGAGATCACCGTCGGCAACTCCGCGTACTTCCTCGACGGACCCGTCACCACCGAACTCGTCCCCATCGGCCGCGCCGTCCCGCACACCACCATGTACGTCCTCGACGAGCACCTGCGACCGCTGCCCGTCGGCGTGCCCGGCGAGGTGTGGATCGGCGGCATCGGCGTCGCCCGCGGTTACGCGGGCCGCCCCGACCTGACCGCCGAACGCTTCGTACCCGACCCCTACGGCCCGGCCGGCACCCGGCTCTACCGCACCGGCGACATCGCCCGCGTGCTGCCCGACGGCAACCTCGACTTCGTCGCCCGCGCCGACCACCAGGTCAAACTTCGCGGCTACCGCATCGAGCCCGGCGAGATCGAGGCCGCGCTCACCGCGGACCCGGCCGTCGCCGAAGCCGTCGCCCTCGTCCGCGAGGACAGCCCCGGCGCCAGGGAACTCGTCGCCTACGTCGTCCCCGCCGAAGGCGCCGGCCCCGACGACCTCACCCCGGCCGCGCTGCGCGCCCGAGTCGGCGAGACCCTCCCGCCGTACATGGTGCCCGCCGCCTACCTCACTCTCGAAACCCTGCCGCTGACCGCCAACGGCAAGCTCGACCGGCGCGCGCTGCCCGCCCCGGGCCGCGCCGCCACCGCCGTCGGCGACTACGTCGAGGCCCGCGACGCCACCGAAGGAGCCATCGCCGGAATCTGGGCCAGCGTCCTGGGCCGGGACACCGTAGGCGTCCACGACAACTTCTTCGAGCTCGGCGGCGACTCCATCCGCGCCGTCACCCTCGTCGGCGCGCTGCGCGAGGCCGGCTGGGAGACCAGCGTCCGCGACATCTTCGCGCACCGCACCGTGGCCCGGCTGCGCGCCGCCCTCGGCGAAGCGGACGGCGCCGGACCGGGCGGCACCGTCGCCCGGTTCGCCCTCATCGGGGAGGAGGACCGGGCCGCGCTGCCCGCCGACGTCACCGACGCCTACCCCGTCTCGCTCACCCAGGCCGGGATGCTCGTCGAGATGTACGGCGAGAGCACCGAGAACCGCTACCACAACATCACCTCCTTCCGGATCCGCGACGAACTCCCCTTCGACCCCGAGGCGTTCCAACGGGCCGCCGACCTGATCGTCGAACGCCACGAGGTCATGCGGACCTCCTTCGCCCTCGACGGCTACTCCCGGCCGCTCCAGCTCGTCCACGCCGCCTCGCGAATGCCCTGCGTCTTCGACGACCTGCGCCACCTGCCGGCCGACCGCCGCGAATTGGTCCTCTGGGAATTCGCCGACCGCGACCGCGAGGAGCTCTTCGACCTCACCCGCGCACCGCTCATGCGGATGGCCGTCCACCTCCTGGACGACGAGAGCTGGTGGCTGTCCATCACCGAGTGCCACCCCGTCATCGAGGGCTGGAGCTACCACTCCCAGCTGATGGAGATGCTCCGCGCCTACCGCGCACTGCGCTCCGGCGCGGAGCCCGAGCCCGCCCCGCCGGTGCCCGCCGTCCGCTACGCCGACTTCGTCGCGGGCGAACTGCGCTCCCTGGACGACCCGGCCGACCGCGACCACTGGCGCCACATCGTCGACACGTACGAGCGGTTCAGCGTCCCGGCCGGCTGGCAGGGCGACGACGAGGGCGACGAGCGCTACCGCATCGACGTCCCGCTCGGCGATGTCGAACCCGGCCTGCGTGCCCTCGCCACCGCCGCCGAGGTCCCCTACAAGAGCGTCCTGCACGCCGCACACAGCAAGGTCCTCTCGCTGCTCACCCGCGCCGAGCGGTTCCGCGGCGGCATGGTCGCCGACGCGCGCCCCGAGGAGGCGGGCGCCGAACGCGTCTCCGGCATGTACCTCAACTCGGTGCCCTTCCCGTACGAGCGCACCGCCGCGACCTGGGGCGAACTCGCCCAGCAGGTCTTCGCCCGCGAGGTCGAGCTGTGGCCGCACCGCCGCTACCCGATGCCCGCCATGCGCAGACCCGGCGGCGAGTCCCACCTCATCGACGTCCTCTTCCACTACCTGGACTTCCACCAGGTCGACACCGAGCTCATCGACATCATGGCCAGCCGCGACGACAGCCCCAACGAGTTCCGGCTCGTCGTCGGCACCCCCGTGCGCGGCCACCTGTCCATCGCCTCCCGCACCCGCACCCTCTCCCGGGGCCGCGCCAAGCGCCTCGCCGCGCTCTACACCGCCGTCTTCGCCGACATGGCGCGCACCGGAACCGACGGCGACGCCCGCGGTTCCTACCCCGACACCTACGAGCGGGCCGCCCTGGCCGCACCCGCCCTGCCGCACTCCGACACCCCCGACGACGTGCTCGGCGCGTTCGAGGCGCAGGCCGCCCGGACCCCGACCGCCCCCGCCCTCTCCTTCGCGTCCGCCACCCACTCCTGCGCCACTCTCTCCTACGCCGCGCTCGACGCCCGCGCCGAGGCCGTCGCCCACCGGCTGCGCACCCTCGGCGCCGGTCCCGAGAGCCGCGTCGCGGTGCTCCTGGACCGGGGCCCCGACCTGGTCGCCGCACTCCTGGGCGTCTGGAAGGCGGGCGCCGCGCAGGTGCCCGTGGACCCCTGCACCCCCGATGCCCGGATCGCCGGCGCCGAGTTCGCTCTCGCGGTCACCGAACGCCGCCACGCCGCCCGCCTGGGCGACATCCCCCTCCTGGTCACCGAGGACCTCACCGACACCCCCGTACCCGCCCGGCCCGCCACCGCCCACGACCCGGACCGGCTCGCGTACGTCCTGCACACCTCCGGCTCCACCGGCACCCCCAAGGGCGTCGAGATCAGCCACCGCTCCCTCTCGCACTACCTGCACTGGGCGGTCGAGCAGTACGCGGCGGCGGGCACCGGCGGCGCGCCGTGGTTCACCTCCGTCGGCTTCGACCTCGGAATCCCCGCGCTGTACGCACCCCTGATGACCGGGCAGACCGTGCGGCTGCTCCCGCAGTCGTACGGGCCCAGGGAGTTCGGCGCCGAACTCCTCAAGGGCGCGCCCTACTCCTTCGTCGGGCTCACCCCCGGCCATCTGACGCTCCTGGAAGCCCAGTTGACCGACACCGAACTCGGCTCCCTGGCCGCGCTCGCCGTCTGCGCGGGCGACGCCTACCCGGCCGCCCAGGCCGACCGGGTCGCCGCCCGCATCGGGACCGGCGGCATGGTCCTCGCCGCCGAGTACGGACCCACCGAGGCAACCGTCGCCGCCACCGCGCTGCGCGTCCTGCCCCGGCACCGGAGCACGCCGCGCCCCGTCGCTGCCCCGGCCGGCGTCCGGGCCGGACTCCAGCACGCCGACACCCTGCACGCCCCCGAACGGCCCCGCGCCCCGCACACCCTGGTCGCCCTCGGCTCCCCGCTCCCGGGCGTCACCCTGCGGCTCCTGGACAGCACGCTGCGGCCGGTCCCCGACGGCATCACCGGCGAGGTGTACCTCGGTGGCGACGGGCTCGCCCGCGGCTACGCCGGACGCCCCGATCTCACCGCCGCCGCGTTCCTGCCCGACCCCTACGGACTGCCGGGCACCCGCCTCTACCGCACCGGAGACCTGGCCCGGCGGCTTCCCGGCGGCGCCCTGGAGTTCCTCGGCCGCGCCGACGACCAGGTCAAGATCCGGGGACACCGCGTCGAACCCGGCGAGGCCGAGGCCGCGCTCGCCGCCGACCCCTCCGTGCGCGAAGCCCTCGTCACGGCGGTCGACGCGGCCGACGGCGGCAAGCGCCTCGCGGCCTGGGTGGTGCCCGCCGAGGGACACACCGTCTCCGTGCCCGCCCTGCGCGAGAGGCTGCGCGCGATGCTGCCCGCCGCCGTCGTCCCGGCGACCGTCACGGCACTGCCCGCGCTCCCGCTCGGCGAGAACGGCAAACGCGACCGGTTCGCCCTGGTGGCCCGCGCCGCCACCGCCGCCGACGCCCCCTACGAGGAGCCGCGCACCGACACCGAGCGACGGCTCGCCGCCGTCTGGGCCGAAGTGCTCGGCCTCGAACAGGTCGGTGTGCACGACGACTTCAGGGACCTCGGCGGCGACTCCCTGCTCGTACCGCCCCTGCTGCTCGCCGCCCGAAGGGCCGGGCTCCCCCTCGACCTCGCGACCGCACTGCGCCACCACACGGTGGAACACCTCGCCGCCGCACTCGACGTCCGCACGGCCCACGACCCGGCCCAGGAAGGCTGACCCCATGCGTCATCTGATCTCCATCGACGACCTCACCGACGCGGAGCTGCGGCGGATCGTGGACCGCGGCGCCGAGTTCTCCGCCGGCCTCGCCCGGCGGCCCGCCCCGCTGGACGGCCAGGTGGTCGGCGTCTATTTCGCCAAGACCTCCACCCGCACCCGTACCGCCTTCTCCTCCGGGTCACTGCGGCTGGGCGGCTCCCTCATCGCCTACGGGCCCGGCGACCTCCAGCTCAACACCGGCGAGACCACCGAGGACACCGGCCGGGTGCTGTCCGGGATGCTCGACGTCCTCGTCGCCCGGACCGCCGGTCCCGAGGCCGAACTGCGCGGCTGGGCACAGCAGGGGACGATGTCCGTCGTCAACGCCATGACCGCTGAGGAACACCCCACCCAGGCGCTCACCGATCTCACCACACTGGTACGCCACTTCGGCCACATCGACGGGCTGCGGATCCTGTACGCGGGCGAGGGCAACAACACGGCGGCGGCCCTCGCGCTCGCCCTGACCCGTTTCCCCGATGTCCACTTCGAGGTCCGCACCCCGCCCGGCTACGGCCTCGACGAGGCGATCGCGCGGCGGGCCCGCGACCGGGCCGCCCGTACCGGCGCCACCCTGGTCGAGCGGTCCGACATGGACGGACTGACCGGCGGCTACGACGTGATCTACACGACCCGCTGGCAGACCACCGGCACCAGCAAGCCCGACCCGGACTGGCGGAACGTCTTCGCCCCGTTCCAGGTCACCCCCGCCCTCTGGGAGGCCAGCCCGGGCGCCGTGTTCATGCACGACCTGCCCGCCCACCGGGGCGAGGAGGTGGTGGCCGAGGTGCTGGACGGACCGCACAGCATCGCCTTCGCCCAGGCCACCAACAAGATGCACAGCGCGATGGCGGTACTGGAGTTCGTCCGCACCGCCGAGGCGTCCCCGAAGGCCGGGGAGCCCGTGGCCGGGGAGCCCGTGGCCGGGGAGCCCGTGACCGGGGCGGCCCACCGCACGGACCGCGATCTGGTGGCCGCGCGATGAAACCCGCGACCGACTCCCTGCCCGACCTGACCGACCTGACCGGACAGAGCGGCCTGACCGACCCGACCGACCCGACCGACCCGACCGGACAGAGTGGCCTGACCGGACAGACCGAACTGACCGACCCGGCGGTGCTGCCGTGGCTCCTGGCCGAGCAACGGACCGACTCCGCACCGGAGAAGAAGCACCGGCCGACCGCGCAGCCCGAACCGGTGACGGAACCGGACGGGGAGACCGCCGCGCCGCCCGTGCCGTTGCGGCGCAACCGCGACTACCGCCTGCTGTGGGGCGGCGCCGGCCTCTCGCTGCTCGCCGGGCGGGCCACCGCCGTCGCGTATCCGCTCGCCGTCCTGTGGGCGACCCGGTCGCCCAGCGACGCCGGACTCGTGGGGACCGCGCTGCTGCTGCCGCAGCTCGTGGTGCAGCTGCCCGGCGGTGCGCTCGTCGACCGCTGGGACCGGCGGCGCATCATGCTGGCGACCGGACTCGGCCAGGCGGCGGTGGCCGGTGTGGTCGCCGCGCTCCTCCTGAGCGGGCACGTCTGGCTGTGGGCGCTGCTGGCCGCCGCGTTCGTCGAGGGCACCCTCGGCGTGCTGTTCCAGCTGGCCGAGCGGGCCGCCGTGCCCGCCGTGGTGCCGCCCGAGCAGATCGGCGCCGCCATGACCGGCAACGAGGCCCGCACCCGCGGGGCCGCCATCGCGGGCCAGCCGCTGGGCAGCGGACTGGTCACACTCGGCTCCGCGCTTCCGTTCGTGGCGGCAGCCGCCGGTCAACTTGCCGCCGTGGCCTGCCTGTTCGGAGTACGCGGAAAGCTTCAGCAGGAACGGAAGGACGCGCCCCGGACGGCGCTCGCCGCCGAGGTCCGGGCCGGTCTCGTCTGGATGTGGCGCCAGCACTTCCTGCGGGCCGTGATGGCCGCCGTCGCCGTCTCCAACATCCTCTTCCAGGGGCTCAACCTGGCGGTGATGTCCGGCATCCAGTCGGCGGGCGGCACCGAGTTCCAGGTGGGCGTCGTGCTCTCGCTCAGCGGGGCGGGCGGTCTGGTCGGTGCGCTCAGCGGCGGCCGGTGGACCGAACGGCTTTCGATGCGAGCCCTCGTGATCGGCGGGCTGGCGGTGTGGGCGCTGCTGATGGTCCCCGTCGCCGTGCTCCGCGACCCCTACGCGCTGGGTGCGATCTTCGCGCTGAGCGGTTACGTGGGCGGTGTGTTCAACGTGGCGGGCGGGGTCTATCTCGTCCGGATCGCACCGGACAGCATGCGGGGACGGGCCAACTCCCTGGCCATGCTGGTGGGTGGCGGCGCGATGGCCGCGGGACCGGTCGCGGCCGGCTTCGCGCTGGAGGGCCTCGGTCCGACCCGGACGATCCTGGGGCTCAGCCTCGCGATGGCCGTGACGGCCCTCGCCGCGCTGATCTCCCCGGCCCTGCGCCGGGGGCCGTTCGCGACGGCCGACTGACCGGACGCCCGGCGGGTCGCGCAGACGAAGGAGGGGGCCACCGCAGCCGCGGTGGCCCCCTCCTCGTCCGTGCCGGGAGCGTCAGCCCCCGGGCGATTCGCGCCGGTCACGTGACGCCGTGGCGAGCACCACGGCGACCGCCACCACGACCGCGCCGACGAGCCAGGCGGCGGTGGTGAGCGTGAGCCGGTCGGGTTCGAGCAGCGGCTGACCCCGCTCCGCCTGCCACAACAGCAGTGCGGTGAGCCCGGCGTGGCCGGCTCCCCCGACGACGATCAGGGCCGTACGCGTACCCTCGCCGCGCAGCAACGGCAGCCTTCCCGCGAGCATCCCGAGACCCACGGCGGCCAGTGGCAGCAGCTGCAGCGCGTGCAGACCCACGAAGTGCGCCACCCGCAGATCCCCGCCACCGGTCGCCCAGTCGGTCAGTGGCAGACCGGCACCGCCGTCCAGCACCCCGACGCTGTGCGCGCCGAGCGTGACCGGATGCTCCCCGGCGTCGAGGGCCCGCTGCTGCGCGGCCGTGGGGGTGGTCATCAGATAGCCGATCGACATGCCCGCCAGCGAGACGAACAGCCCGATCGGGATGGCCCAGGCCAGCGGCCGGTCCACCTTGCGCTGCCACAACAGGAAGATCCCGAGCAGCAGGGTCATGGCCCAGCCGATGTACGCCGCGCCGCCCATCGCCTTGACCAGCACGTCGTTGAGCGTGGACGACACATTGAAGTGGCTGCGTTCGCCCCGCACGGCCTGGAACGTGATGATCGATATCTCCGGGACGATGAACAGCACCACGGTGACGGTGCCGAGTCTGCGCAAGGTGCGCCGCCAGCGGTCCGTCCGGCCGATCATCCACGCCAGGGTGATCGTGTAGAGGCCGAAGGAGACCGCGAACTTCAGGGGTTTGAGCCACACCCCCTCACCCAGCACGGTGCGTCCGTCGAGGAACAGGCCGCCCGCGGCTGTCACCGCGAGCAGTGCCATGGCCCCCGCGCACCAGGCGAGGGGGCCGTGTAATCGGGGGATGCCCCCGTTGTCGCCGGTGTCCTTCTGATGGACCCGGGCGCTCGTGAGCGTGACCACAGTGACTCCTTCACTGGTGGGGACAGTGACTGGTACTGGCCGCTTGAATGGCCGAAAAACGATGTAGTGATTCGTACATCTGTTTCCGGAAGAACGTAATCCGTTGCCATATCGTCCCGGCATCGCGGTGGCTTCGGGACCGCTCGTACCCCCTTTGACCAGGCAATACACCCTGCCTGAGCGGTTATAGGACCCACATAGTCCGGCCCGCGAGAGTCGTCCCATCACCGCAATCCCCCGCACCGCCCACTGATGAAGGAGATCCACCGATGCCGCAGAACACCATGGACCGCCGGGGCGTCCTCAGGGCCGCCGCCGGCATCGCCGGGGCGGCGGCCGCGGTGACGGTGACCGGCGCCCTGCCGGCCTCCGCACACGGCCGGTCCCGCAGCGAGTTCCCCGAGGTCCCGGGCATGGTCGGCGACCGTCGCGCCAACGAGTTCTGGTACGAGTACGACGAGCGCTTCTACTTCAACCCGGCGCCCGAAGCCGTCGAGGCCGTGGACGCCATCGTCAAGCCGCTCGGCGGCTTCACCAAGGTCGACTCGGCGTGGGCCGCCACCCGCTCCGGCGGACGCTACCCGCGCAGCTACCTGGAGCTCATCCGCCCCAACCGCGACGCCTTCGTGCTGCTCTCCAACGCCCAGCGCGACGTCTACCGCGAGTACTACGGGAACGCCCCGGAGGCACTGGTCCGCTCCTTCCAGGACTTCGGCCAGGGCGTCCTGTTCGACCCGCGCCGCAAGGCCGGCGAGAAGGTCCACATGATGAACTTCACGCCGCCGGACTTCACCCACGCCTACCACCGCTGGAACCCCTTCCTGGCCGGCTTCCGGCTCCTGGACATCGACGTCAAGTGGTGGACGCACATCAACCGGCTCGCCGGCGTCGCCTGGGAGCTCCAGTCCATCGGCCAGCCGGTCATCGACGCGAACGACAACAAGCGCCTGCCCCGGCGGACCGTGCACGGCGTCACCCGCAAGTGGCTGCACCGCAGCCCGGACCAGCTCGACACGGCCTTCGACACCTACCCGTACCCCGTCGACATGGGCAAGTTCTAGGAGGCCGCCGAACGCGGCGCCGCCCGTCCGCGGGGCGTGCCCGCACACGCCCCGGGACCGCACCCCACTCCCCGTACGACTCAGGAGGCACAGCCCACCATGCGAGCCACGACCGGAACTTCACCCCGCATCGGCGTCTGGATGATCGGCGCACGAGGCTCGGTCGCCACGGCCGCGACCGTCGGCGCCACCGCGATCGCCGCGGGCAGCGCCTCCTGTGACGGATGCGTCACGGACCTTCCCCCGTTCCGCGACGCATCGCTCCCGGCCCTCGCCGACCTCGTGTTCGGCGGGCACGACATCGTGTCCGTCCCACTGACGGCGAGGGCCGGGCAACTCGCCGGTGCGGGCGTCCTGCCCGCCACCCTCCTCGACGGCGTGCGCGGCGCCCTGGAGGCAGCCGATCGCGAGATCCGCGACGGCTCGCAGCGGCCCGGCGAGCCCCAGTCCGAGGCCGCCGCGCGCTTCGCCGCGGACATCGTCTCCTTCCGCGAACGGCACGCCCTGGAACAGGTCGTCGTCGTCAACGTCTCCTCCACCGAGCCGCTGCCCGACCCCGACCCGGCCTTCCTCGACCTCACGGAGCTCGACGCGGTCCTCGCCACCAGCACCGACCTGCTGCCGCCCAGCTCCCTGTACGCGTACGCCGCCTTCCGGGCCGGCTGCGCCTACGTCAACTTCACCCCGTCCGCGGGCGCCTCGCTGCCCGCCCTGGAGCAGCTCGCCCGCGCCTGCGGTGTCCCGCACGCCGGGCGCGACGGCAAGACCGGCGAGACCCTCGTCAAGAGCGCGCTCGCCCCGATGTTCACCCAGCGCGCCCTGCGCCTGCGCTCCTGGTCCGGCACCAACCTGCTCGGCGGTGGCGACGGCGCCACCCTCCAGGACCCCGAGGCCGCCCGCAGCAAGACCGAGTCCAAGCAGCGCAGCCTGGAGGAGACCGTCGGCCACCCCGTCCAGGGCCAGGTCCACATCGACAACGTCCCCGAGATGGGGGAGTGGAAGACCGCCTGGGACCACATCTCCTTCGAGGGCTTCCTCGGCGTCCGGATGTCCATGCAGTTCACCTGGCAGGGCTGCGACTCCGCCCTCGCCGCCCCGCTCGTCCTGGACCTCGTACGGCTGGCCGCCCACGGCCGCCGCCGCGGCGAATCCGGCGCGCTCACCGCACTCGGCTTCTTCTTCAAGGACCCGGCCGGCTCCCGCGAGCACAACCTCACCCTCCAGTACGAGGCCCTGACCGCCTGGGCGAACGCCCCGGTCCCGGCCGCGATCGGCACCCCGCGATGAACACCACCCTGCGCACCTACGCGGAACTGGTCCGGGCCCCCGCCGCGATCACGGTCCCCGGCGACGTCGTCGCCGGGGCACTCGCGGCGGGCCGCCCGGGCATCCGCCGCACCACCGGTATGGCCGCGTCCTCCGTCGCCCTGTACTGGGCGGGCATGGCCCTCAACGACTGGGCGGACCGCGCCGAGGACGCCACCGAACGCCCCGAACGCCCCATCCCGTCCGGCCGGCTCACCCCGAGCGCCGCCCTCGCCACCGCCATCGGCCTCACCGGCGCGGGCCTCGGCCTCGCCGCACTCGCCGGTGGCCGCCGCACCCTGCTCCGGCGCACCCTGCCGCTGGCCGCCGCCGTCTGGGCTTACGACCTCGGCCTCAAATCGACCCCGTTCGGCCCGGCCGCCATGGCCGCCGCCCGCGCCCTGGACGTCCTGCACGGCACCGGCCCCGGCCGCGCGGCCGCCGCCCTCCCGGCCGCCACCGCCGTCGCCGCGCACACCTTCGCGGTGACCCGGCTCAGCCGTCACGAGGTCGACGGAGCACCCACGAGCGAGCCGAAGCTGTCCCTGGCGACGACCACCGCGATCGCCGGCGCGGGCGCGGCCCACCTGCTGGCCGCCTCCGGGCCGCGCGCCGCAACCACGCACGCGGCCCAACCACCCACCGCCGCGCGGCTGTTCTCCGTCGCGACGGACGGCGCCCACCTCGGCGCCCCTGCCGCGGGATCCGTCGCCGCGCTGCTCGCCACCGCCGGGACACCGGAGGCGCCCGCCGCCCGCAGGCCCGTCGACGCCCTCGTGACCGGCGCGGCCCTCGCCACCTACGCCGGCACCTGTGCCCGCGCCCAGAGCGCCGTCGTCCGCGACCCCTCCGCCCCGCGCGTCCGCGCCGCCGTCGGCGCGGGCATCCACGCCCTGCTGCCGCTCCAGGCCACCCTGGTCGCCCGCGCCGGCGCACCCCTGCTCGCCCTGCCGCTGGTCGCCGCCCTGCCCCTGGTGGGACGGCTCGCCCGGAAGGTGTCCTCGACATGAGCCACCTCCCGGACCCCTCCGACCTGCGCTTCGCATACGGCACCAACGGCTTCGCCGACCACCGGCTGCCCGACGCGCTGCGCGTCCTCGCCGACCTCGGCTACCGGGGCGTCTCCCTCACCCTGGACCACCAGCACCTCGACCCCTACGCCCACGACCTGCCCCGGCGGATCGCCGAGACCCGGCGCGCCCTGGACGCCACCGGCCTCGCCGTCGTCGTCGAGACCGGCGCCCGCTACCTCCTCGACCCCTGGCGCAAGCACCGCCCCACCCTGCTCTCCGCCGAGCCCGAGGGCCGTGACCTGCGCCTGGGACTGCTGCGCCGCGCCATCGGCATCGCCGCCGAACTCGGTGCCGGGGCCGTCCACTTCTGGAGCGGCACCCCGGACCCCGGCACCACCCCGGAACAGGCCTGGCAGCGGCTGGTCGACGGCTGCGCCGAGACCGTCGCACACGCCGACGCCACCGGGATCGACCTCGCCTTCGAGCCCGAGCCCGGCATGCTCGTCGCCGACCTCGCCGGCTACCGCAGGCTGCACCACGAGCTCGGCCTCCCCGACCGCTTCCGCCTCACCCTCGACATAGGCCACTGCCGGTGCCTCGAACCCCACAGCGTCCCCCGCTGCGTCGAACTGGCATCCGACCGCCTCGCCCACGTCCAGATCGAGGACATGCGACGCGGCGTCCACGAACACCTGCCGTTCGGCGACGGCGAGATCGACTTCCCGCCGGTACTGCGTGCCCTCGCCGCCGCCGGGTACCGGGGGCTGGTCTCGGTGGAGCTGCCCAGGCACAGCCACGCGGCGACCGCGACCGCCCGCCACAGCATCGAATTCCTGCGCACCGCAGCCCTGTCGAAGGAGGCCGAACCGGTATGACAGCACCGACGATCACGGCGGCACCGACCACCGTGCACCACACCCTCACCCTGCGCGCCCTCACCGAGGGCCTCGGCTCGGCCCTCGACCACGAGCACCGCGCCCGCCTCGCCCAGGACCTCGCGGCCGTCGCCGAACAGGGTCCGGCCGCCCTCGACAGCCGCTTCCCCGCCGCAGGCCGCGTCTACGGCCGGGGCAGGCTGCCCGGCTGGGCGGGCTGGAGCGTCGAGGACGGCGTACGCACCAGGCTCCTGGGCCAACTGGAGCTCGAAGGAACGGAGTTGGCGCAGGAAGCCACGGAGCGCTACCGCAACGGCGATGCGGCGGAGCGGCGCGGCGTCCTGTGCGCCCTGCCCTTCCTGCCGCTCGGACCGTCCGCCGTCCACCTCACCGACGACGCGCTGCGCACCAACGACAACCGGCTCATCGCCGCCGCACTCGGTCCCTACGCACGGGTCCACCTCGACCAGTACCGCTGGCGCCAGGCCGTCCTGAAGTGCCTCTTCACCGGGATCCCGCTGGCCAAGGTGGCCGGCCTGCACGAACGCCGGGACGCCGAGCTGGCCCGGATGGCCGTCGGCTTCGCGACCGAGCGCCGGGCGGCGGGCCGCACCGTACCCGCCGACCTGTGGCTGGTCGCCACCCACGACAGCTGAGCACCACCCCGGCCCGCAACGGAGCCGGGCCACACACCCGACGGAGATCGGCCATGCGTATATTCGACCCGCACATCCACATGACGTCCCGGACCACCGACGACTACCGGGCCATGTACGACGCAGGTGTACGCGCCCTGGTGGAACCGGCCTTCTGGCTCGGCCAGCCACGTACCCACCCGGCCAGCTTCGCCGACTACTTCGACGCCCTGCTCGGCTGGGAGCCCTACCGCGCCGCCCAGTTCGGCATCCGGCACCACTGCACCATCGGACTCAACCCGAAAGAGGCCAACGACCCGCGCTGCACCCCGGTCCTCGACCTGCTGCCGCGCTACCTCGCCAAGGATTCCGTCGTAGCGGTCGGGGAGATCGGCTACGACACCATGACCGAGGCGGAGGAGCACGCCTTCGCCGCACAGCTCGGCCTCGCCGTCGAGTTCGGGCTGCCCGCACTGGTCCACACCCCGCACCGCGACAAGGCCGGCGGCACCGCCCGCTCCCTGGCCGTCATCGAGGAGTCCGGCATCGACCCCGGTCACGTCGTCCTCGACCATCTCAACGAGGTAACCGTCACCGAGGTGATCGGAACCGGCTGCTGGATGGGGTTCTCCATCTATCCGGACACCAAGATGACCCCGCAGCGGATGGTCGACATCCTCAAAAAGTACGGAACGGAGCACATGCTCGTTAACTCGGCGGCGGACTGGGGACACAGCGATCCCCTGCTCACCAGGATCACCGCGGAAACCATGCTCGAAGCCGGATTCGACGAGGATGATGTCGACCGCGTCATGTGGCGCAACCCGCTCACGTTCTACGGGCAGTCGGGCAGGCTTGACCTGGACGGTTACAACGATGTGCAGGCCGCGGGGCTGTACGCCGGAAATTCGATCGCCCGCGGCGGCAGTTGAGGTCGATACATCATGCGTCTGCACCACTCGGACTCCACCACCATCCACCTCGCCTACTGCACCAACGTGCATCCGGCGGAGACCCTCGACGGGATCACGGCCCAGCTCGCCGACCACGCGGAACAGGTACGCCAGCACCTCGGCACCGACCTGGTCGGCCTCGGCCTCTGGCTCCCCGCCGAAGTGGCCCACCACCTCGCCGACCACCCGGCCGACACCGCCGCGCTGCGCCGGGCCCTGACCTCCCGGGGCCTGGAGACCGTCACCCTCAACGGCTTCCCCTACCGCGGCTTCCACACCCCCGTCGTCAAACGCGGCGTGTACTTCCCCGACTGGTCCGAGCCGTCCCGCCTGACCTACACCCTCAACCTCGCCAAGGTGCTCGCCGGACTGCTCCCCGAGGACGCCGCCCGCGGCTCCATATCCACCCTGCCGCTGGCCTGGCGCACTCCCTGGACCGGCGTGCAGCGCTCCACCGCCGCCCGGCACCTCGACGACCTTGCCGCCGGACTCAAGCAGATCGAGGCCGAGACCGGCCGCACCATCCGCGTCGGCCTGGAACCCGAACCCGGCTGCGTCGCAGAGACCACCGCCCAGGCCGCCCAGGCCATCGCCGGCGCCGACCACGACTGGATCGGCCTGTGCCTGGACGCCTGCCACCTCGCCGTCCAGCACGAGGACCCGTCAAGCGCCGTCGCGGCCCTCGTCGCCGAAGGCGTGCCCATCGTCAAGCTCCAGGCGTCCTCCGCCCTCGTCGCCGACACCCCCGCCGACCCCGAGTCCCGCGAGGCGCTGCGCCCCTTCGCCGAACCGCGCTTCCTGCACCAGGTCCGCGAACAGGGCCCCGACGGCACCCTGCACGGCTCCGACGACCTCGCCCCCGCCCTCGCGGGCGCCCTGCCCGGCGACGCGCCCTGGCGCATCCACTACCACGTACCCCTGCACGACCAGCCCGAGCCGCCGCTGCGCAACACCAGCGCCTCCCTCCAGGAGACCCTGCGGGCGACGCTCGGCGGTGAGCGCGCCCTCACCGACCACGTCGAGGTCGAGACGTACACCTGGGACGTACTGCCCGCCGGACTCCGGCCCACCGGGTCGGCCGGCATCGCCGCCGGAATCGCCACCGAACTGGAGTGGACGTACGGCGAGTTGCTCCGTCTCGGCCTCACCGAGCAGGCCGGAGCCACGCCATGACCGACCGCCAGGTCGCGGTGCTGTGCACCGTAGGCCTCACCCCACGCCTGCTCGGCGAGATGCCGCACGTCGCGGCCATCGGCCAGGAGGGCTTCACCGCCCGCCTCGACACCGTCTTCCCCGCCGTCACCGCCACCGTCCAGGCCACCCTCACCACCGGCCTGCTGCCCCGCGACCACGGGGCCGTCGCCAACGGCTGGTACCACCGCGACCACGGCGAGGTCATGATGTGGCGCCAGCACAACGCCCTCGTCGGGGGCGAGAAGGTGTGGCAGGCCGCCCGCAAGCAGGACCCCGAGCACACCACCGCGTACCTGTGCTGGTGGTGGGCCATGGGCGCGGACGTCGACACCGTACTGACGCCGCGACCCGTGTACCACTACGACGGCCGCAAATCCCCCGACTGCTATACGAAACCGGCCGGGCTGCGCGACGAACTCACCGCCCGCCAGGGCGAGTTCCCCCTTTTCAACTACTGGGGGCCGACCGCCTCCATCGCCTCCACCCGATGGATCGCCGGCGCCGCCCGCCATGTCGCCGACACCCGCCGCCCCGATCTGTCGTTCATCTACGTGCCCCACCTCGACTACGACCTCCAGCGCTACGGACCCGACAGCCCCCGGGCCGTCCGCGCCGCCCGCGAGGCCGACGCCGCGCTCGCCCCGCTCCTGGACGACCTGCGCGACCGCGGGACCACCGTCGTCGCCCTCAGCGAGTACGGCATCAGCCCCGTCACCCGGCCCGTCGACATCAACCGCGCACTGCGCCGCGAGGGACTCCTCTCGGTGTACAGCCAGCGCGGCATGGAGTACCTGGACCCCTGCACCTCCCGCGCGTTCGCCGTGGCCGACCACCAGGCCGCCCATGTGTACGTCGCCGACCCCGCCGACATCCCGCGCGTCCGCGACGTCCTGAAGCACACCGAGGGCGTCGACGAGATCTGGGACCGCACCGAACAGGCCACCTACGGCATCGACCACCCCAACGCGGGGGAGCTGGTCGCCGTCGCCGAACCGGACGCCTGGTTCACGTACTACTACTGGCTCGACGACACCCGCGCCCCCGACTTCGCGCGCGGCGTCGAGATCCACCGCAAACCGGGCTACGACCCGGCCGAACTCTTCTTCGACCCCGCCGACAAGGCGGTGAAGGCGAAGGCAGCACTCACCCTGTTGCGCAAGAAGGCCGGAATGCGCGCACCGCTCACCGTGGTGCCGCTCGACCCGGCCCACGTCAAGGGCAGCCACGGACGGCTGCCCCAGGACCACCGGGACGGGCCGCTGCTGCTGTGCTCCGACCCGGGGCAGGAACGGGACCGCTACCACGCCACCGAGGTGAAGGATCTACTCCTGCGCCTCAACGGACTGGCCTGAGACCGGCCGTATCGAAAGGATCGAGAGGAGGCCAGATGACACCTCGGCGGAACACCGCGATCAGCGAGGTGCGCATACCCCGACCGGCGCTCGAAACGGTCGGCCGGATGCAGGAGTCGGGTGAGATCCACGTGTGGTGGTGGCCGCTCGGCGCACGGACCGACCCGGCGGACTACGCCGTTCTCGACGAGGTGGAGCGGGGCCGGGCCCAGCGCTTCCACGCCGAGGCGGACGCCGCCGCGTTCACCGCCACCAGGGCCGGTGCCCGGCGGGCCGTGGCCGCGCTGCTCGGCGTCGAACCGGGGGAGGTCGGCTTCGGCCGGCGGATCTGCCCCGGCTGCGGCGACCGGGAGCACGGCCCGCCCGCCGTCTCCGACCCGCCGGTCCCGCTCGCGGTCAGCCTGTCCCGCACGGCGGGGGCCGGAGCCCTCGCGGTACGGGCGGGCAACTGGGTGGGCGTCGACGTGGAGGCCCTCAGACCGGTCGAACCGGCCGGCCTGGCCGAGGTGGTCCTCACCGCCTCGGAGGGCGCACACGTCCTCGGCCTGCCCCCGGGCCCAGCCAGGGACGCCGCCTTCCACCGGGCCTGGACCCGCAAGGAGGCGGTGGTCAAGGCCGTCGGCCTCGGCCTGCTGGGCATGCCGCTCAACACGCTGGACGTCAGTCCGGCGCAGGACGGCCCCGTGCGGGTGGTGCACCGCTACCGCGGCGAGGAATCGCACTGGCAGGTGATGGACGTCGACATCGGCGACCGCTGGGCGGCCTCGCTGGCCCGCCCGGAGGCCGGCCCCCTGGGCCCGGTCCACACCCACGCCCCGGTGTGACAGCGGGCTTCGCGCCGCAACACACCCCATC
>NZ_JBCEWQ010000019.1:0-82408 GCF_038448545.1 Streptomyces sp. CLV115 | reverse complement strand
CAATAGCCCAGCCAATCCGCCCGCAACGCAGCGCGGTGCGGGCGGATTGGCTGGGCTATTGGGGTCCGCCCGGCGCGCGGGAGGAGTGCAGGGCCCGGTTGAGTGCGGTCATGCGGTAGTCGGTGATACGGGCGCTGAGTTCTGCGTCGGGGGCGAGCAGCTCGCCGGCGTGGATCCCTCCGGGGTAGACGTGGAGTTCGACGGGGACGCCGGCCTGCATGAGCCGGTTGGCGTAGATGAGGTCTTCGTCGCGGAACAGGTCGAGGTCGCCGACGTCCAGGTACGTGGGCGGCAGTCCGCTGAGATCGTCGGCCCGAGCGGGGGCGGCGTAGGGGCTGACGTGGTCGGTGCCGATTCTGTCGCCCAGGAGGGACTGCCAGCCCTGGAGGTTGGCGGCACGGTCCCAGATGCCGATGTCGGTGATCTCGTGGCTGGACGGTGTCGTGTTGCGGTCGTCGAGCATCGGATAGGGCAGCATCTGGAAGGCCACGCGAGGGCCTCCGCGGTCGCGGGCGAGCAGCGCGACGCCGGCGGCCAGGCCGCCACCCGCGCTGCCGCCGTAGAGGGCCAGTCTGCCGGGGTCGATGCCGAGCGAGGAGGCGTTGCGGGACATCCACAGCAGTGCGGCGTAGCAGTCCTCGACGGGGGCCGGGTCGGGGTGTTCCGGTGCCAGGCGATACTCGACGGAGACGACGACCGCGTCGACCGCCTCGACGAGGGGCAGCACCTGCCGGTGGTCGGTCTGGACGCTGCCGGTGATCATGCCGCCGCCGTGGATGTACAGGATGCCCGGGAGAGTGCCGGCGTCCGTGCTGTCTGCGGGGCGGTAGATCCGTACGTTCAGCTCCGGGCCGTCGGCCGGGCCGGGCACGGTGAGGTCTTCGTACCGCACCCGGTCATTGGGCGGCAGCGCGGCGAGGGCCGCTCGGTTCATCTCCTCGTACAGTTCGCGTTGGCGCGGGATGTCGAAGTTGACGAGGCCGCCAGGCCCGGTCAGCGCGTGCAGATTCCGCAGGCCCTGGTGGGTCTCGGGGTCGATGCGGTCGGTCGGGCTGGGGTTGGGGATGGACATGTGTTTCCTTTCGGGGGCTGAGATGACGTAACGTAAAACCCTCACGTGAGCGTGAGGGTCAACCGGGGACGGCGTGAGGTGGGACACATGAAGATCGGCGAGCTCTCTCGGATGACCGGCGTCAGCGTGCGCGCGCTGCGCTATTACGAGGAAGAGGGGCTGATCCGACCGACTCGGAGCAGCAATGGCTATCGCGACTTCTGTGAGGGCGCCGACGAGGTGGTTCGGCAGATCCGCGGGCTGATCGAGTGCGGGTTGCCCACCCGGATCATCCGCGACATCCTGCCGTACCTGGACGGCCCGTCGGATCTGCTGCCGCCAGTCCCCTGCGCGCAGATGCTCGACCAGGTGGCAGCCGAGCGGGAGCTCCTCGACAGCCGTATCCGGTGCCTGACCCGCAATCGCAACGCCGTCGACGCCTATCTGCGAGCCGCCCGGAGGGCCGCTCGCGCGACGGCGGACGGATGAGTCCGGGCTTGGCGGGCACTTGGATTTGACCCTCACGTAGACGTGAGGGTTTTAGCCTCCGGGCATGACCTCTGACGTTCATTCCTTGCCTACCGCCAATCCCTCGTCCACCAGCGCGAGTTGGCCCCTGAGCGGACTGCTGGTGCTGGCCGGATCCGCATTCGTCACCATCCTCACCGAGGCTCTGCCGGCCGGAGTGCTGCCCGCGATGAGCGCCGATCTGGGCGTCTCCGAGGCACGTGCGGGGCTGCTGATCACCGTCTACGCACTGGCCGCCGCCCTCACCGCGATCCCGATGACCGCCTGGACGCTGGTCCTGCCGCGTCGCACCCTGCTGCTGGCGCTGCTCCTCGGCTTCGCGGCCACCAACGTGGTGACGGCCATCTCCACCGGTTTCGCCCTGACGCTTGCCGCGCGGGTCGTCTCCGGAGTGTTCGCCGGCCTGCTGTGGGCAATGGTTCCGGCGTATGCGGCGCGGCTGGCCCCGCAGCGCAGCGGCAAGGCGATCGCCACCGCGCTGGCCGGCATGACGGTCGGGCTCTCGCTCGGCATCCCGGCGGGCACCGCGCTCGGCGGACTCATCGGCTGGCGCGCCACCTTCGGGCTGCTCACCGTGCTGGCCGTGGCCCTGGCCGGCACCGCGCTGTGGCGCCTGCCGCAGCTGGCCGGCGAGGCTGCGAGCCGTGGCACGGGGCTGATGCGCACCATCCGTACGCCCGGAATCCGCGCCATCAACGTCGCGTCGCTCCTGATGGTCCTCGGCTTCTACGTGCTCTACACCTACATCGCTCCGTTCGTGGAACAGGCAGGGTTGGGAGTCGGCACCAGCACCGTGCTGTTCCTGTTCGGCCTGGGTTCCATGGTCGGCGTCTGGATCGCCGGAGCCACCGCCGACCGTCGGCTGCGCGTCGCCACGATCGGCCTGTTGGCCCTGGCCGCCGGATGCTTGGTGGTATTCGGTGCGGTTGGGCACAGCACCGTGGCCGTGGTGCTCGGTTCGGTGTTCTGGGGCGTGACGCACGGCGGCATTCCGACACTGACACAGACCGCAGGGGTCAAGGCGGCCCCGCTCGATCCCGACACCGCCAACTCTCTCTGGGTCACCGGCTGGAACGTCGGCATGGCCGGCGGCTCCCTGCTCGGCGGCACCGTCCTGGACAGTGCCGGCTCGGGGGCACTGCCTTGGACGGCCTCCGCCCTGCTCGCTGCCTCCGTGCTGACGGCCGCGCTGGCCCGACACGCCGGTTTCCCCTCCCCCAGCCGCATGCAGGCCCGTGACCACGACCGCGCGCAGCGGGGCTCTGCCGCGCTCGAAAAGTAGCGGAATCCGGCTCGGCCGACCGTGGCAGTGGGATCCCCGCGCCACTTCACCTTCGACGGCACCGACAACACCAGCCGGTTGTTGTCCTTCGATGGTCGCCCACTGCGATGCGCCGGAGCGGCAGGCCTCCTTGAGAGCGACGACGTGGTCGATGTCGATGCCGTCGGCGGAGTCGAGTGAGCCGCGGTAGTGGAGGGTCGGCCGGGCGCCGGACCTCGCCTTCGCCGCTGCGGTTCTGGTCGCGGTCGGCATCTTCTACGGGCTGGTGGCGCCTGGGACTGCCGGGCCACGGTGATGCGATCGGCCGGCTGCTCGGCCTCGACGGCGGCGAGCGTCGCCGGAATCGCCGCGCTCACGCATCAGCTCCTCGACCCCGCGGAAGCGGAGCGGGAAGCGAAAGCGCAGCCACACCCAGTGCGCGATGACCTCCACCGGGTACCGGCGCCCCCTCGCACAACGGCGCCGCTCCGTCCACGGACGCCCCCTCCCAGCACGACCGATCAGAAGATCGACTCACCTGGTCGGTCAACATGCCGGTGCAGTAATGGTGTTGATCTGTTGTCACAGTCTCGGTGCCGGGCAGTGGACGATCCGTTGCTGGGGATGGCCGCACCGGGATCGGGGGGACAGCCGTAGTGAGTAGGGCTACTGCTGTGCATAGCGTCTCCGGTGTGAGACATATACGGAACGGGGCGAAGAGATCCCCCTTCGACAGACACCGACCGGACCCGGCCGCAGCAGTGTCGGCTGTCCCGTCGGGTGTGGTGGCGGTTGCCCCACCCACGGCGAACGCGGCACGTACGACCGGCACTTCCGACCACAGCACCCAGCACCCAGCACCCCAAGGACGCTTCGTGATCAACTCCAGCCCCGCCGTGCACCGCACCGCCGCGGTGGGCCTCGCCCTCGTCACCTGCCTCGGCTCGGCCCCCGCCGCCACGGCCGCGCCGGTCCCCACCATGGCGAAGTCCGAAGCCCGGCTCGACCGTTACTACGATCAGCGCCCGGGCTGGGGCAGTTGCGCCAAGAGTTCGGGCGACACCATGGGCCGTGATCTGGACCAGGCCGGCGTGCAGTGCGCGGACATCACCGTGCCGCTCGACTACGCCGACCCCCGGGGCCGTACGATCACCGTCGCGATCTCCCGGCTGAAGGCCACTGACACCCGCCACCGCATCGGCTCGATCCTGCTCAACAACGGCGGCCCCGGCGGCACCGCCCTCGAATCCCCGCCGGAATTCCACGCGTGGATGAAGAAGGTGGGCCCTCGTTACGACATCGTCGGCTTCGACCCTCGCTTCGTCGGCCGCAGCACCCCGCTGGACTGCGGTTGGCCCGTCGGTACCAATCTCTTCTCGGCCGGTCGCAGCCGGGCGGGCTTCGAGCGCCAGGTCACCTTCCAGAAGGATCTGGCAGACAAGTGCCGGGCCACCAACGCCTCCGTGCTGCCGCACGTCACCACCCGCAACACGGCCCGTGACATGGACGTCATCCGCGGCGCGCTCGGCGAGAAGAAGATCTCCTACTTCGGCTACTCGTACGGCACCTACCTGGGCACCGTCTACACCCAGATGTTCCCCGGCCGGACCGACCGCATGGTCCTGGACGGCGCCATCGACCCACGCAGGTACGGCCCCCGGCTGCTTCGGGAGGCCGTCGGTGAGAACGAGCAGGCGCTCGCCGACTGGGCCTCTTGGGCTGCCGCCCGCAATGACACCTACGGCCTCGGCCGCACCCGCACCCAGGTTCTCGCCACCATCGATCGTGTCATCAGGGCATCCGCGCGCGCACCGCTGACCGTCGGCAGCGCCCCGGACGCCTTCCGGCTCGACGACACCCGGACCCCGTTCCTCCTGCTCGCCGGTCTCGACAGCGACACCGACGCGTCCCGCGCTGCCCTCGGCGAGCAGGTGTCCGTGCTGAACCGGGCCGCGGCCGGGCAGCCGACCCGGCTGTCACCGCAGTTCGCCGGGCTACTGCGGTTCGCGCTGACCGGCGAGCAGTCCCACTACGGCAGTGTTCAGTCCGCGGTCATCTGCGGGGACGTGGCGGCCCCGCGTGACCCCGAGGTCTACTGGCGGGCCATCGAGCGCAGCCGCGCCGCGTACCCGCGCTTCGGCCCGCTGGCCAACAACATCGGTCCGTGCGCCTTTTGGGACCGGCCCCGCGAGAGGCCCACTCAGGTGAAGCACGACGCCAAGGCGCTGATCGTGTCCGCCACCGGCGACACCCGCACCGCCCACAAGGGTGCCGTCGCCCTGCACGGCCTGCTGCCGAGCTCCAAGCTGATCACCCTCAAGGGTGCGAACCGGCATGCGATCTACGGGCTGTACGAGAACGCCTGCGTCGACAACATGGTCAACCAGTACCTGGCCACCGGCCGGCTACCCGCCAACGACCGGACCTGCTCCAAGCAAGCCGGGCTTCAGCCCGGGTGAGCGCACATTCCTTGATCAGGTGCTTCCCTCAAGAGGTGCCGCGCTTGTCTTGAGGGGAGACTCGACAGGAACGGCCCGCCCCGCACACCGGCTGTGCGTGCGGGGCGGGCCCGCGAGTGACCATCAGACCCGGTGCAGAGCCCCCATGGCCGGGCCTGCCCCGGGGTGGGAAGGGGTCGAGAGCGTGTACCGCCCCGGACGCGGGTTCGGCTGCGCAGGCGGGCCGGGTCAGGTCAGGTCAGGTCAGGTCAGGTCAGGTCACCTGATGTCACGTCAGCCTTCGCCCCGGGCATGACCAGGCCGCTTTCGTACGCGATCACCAACGTGTGGGCCCGGTTCTGCGCGCCGAGCCTGGTCAGCACGTCCCGATGTGTGGTGTCGCCGTTTCCAGGCTCACCGTGAGCGGCTCCGCGGTCTCCGGGTCGGGCAGGCCGGGCGAGCTCGCCCGGCCTGCCCGAGCGCTCGGATATCAGCTCACGAACCCGCCCTCTGAACACCTGGCACAAGCCTCATCTTGACGATCACGAAGGACATCCGGATCCGCGTGCATCGCGCCTCGGCGCAGCTCCCCCCTCGGCTCAGCTTCCCCTCGGCACCTCGACGTCGTAGACCAGCGCATACACGATGTCCCGGGCCTGGCGCAGGTCGTAGCCCGTCGCGTCCACGATCACCTTGACCGCCCGGATGGTGTCGCCACCCAGCATGAACATGCGCGCGTCGGCCTGCGCCTCGGCCGGAACCGGCAGGGCGCGGGCTCGCCGTGGATCCACGCTCCGCGGGATCCTCGGCAGCTCGCCCTTGTTTTTCCTTGCCCCGAACACCTGCAGTCCCCCCAACCCCTCGCCCGTACGACCAGTTCGTGGAGCGCATCCTATGCGGACGGGCGCTCCGGCAGATTCAACGTCCTCGCCGAGGCCGGCGCCGGCGGCTTCGCCGGGGAGCGGACAACCACCCTGAGCATCACGCGGCACAGCCCGTCCGCGTTGTCGCCCGTCCCGAGCAGTCCGGCCTCAACGCCTCTCGGTGTGAAGGGTCGGCCTGCTCCCGGCCTCAGCTCCGGTGCGAGACCGCACCCTCCGAAGGGGCCGGGTTGCACGGACTCGCCCCGCGCAGAGAAGGATACGGGGCGGGAGGGGATTTGAATGTGTTCAGAAATACAGGATCCGGGCCAGACACAGGTACGCGTGAGGGACAGGTTCGGCGCGGTGCTGGCGACTTCGATGTCGATGCTGCTCGTCGAGGCTGCGATCGGGACGGTCGTGCTCGTCGTGTGGGAGCTGATCCACGCGAGCCCGGACCATCCCTACAACGCGGCGGGGGCGCTCGTCCTGATCGTGGTGACGCCGCTTTGGGCAGCTGCCCCCTGCGCCCTGCTGACGGTCGGCGTCGTGATGCCGCTCCTGGTCGTGGCCGGACGGCTCGGCCGCAGGGTCTCGGGGCGCGAGGCGTGGTGGTGGGTCCCGGCGCTGGCAGCCGCCGCAACTGCCCTGCCGTTCCTGGCCGCGGTGGTACTCGAAGAAACCGGCCTCCCGGCGGGCGTCGGCGGGTGGCTCGCCGTGACGGCGGCGCTCGCCGCCACGACGCTGGTCGCCCGCAGGCTGCTGCTGCCGGACCGCCCGCAGCTCTCCGGTGGCACGATGTTCGGGCTGGTGACGGTGTACGGGACGCTCGCTGTCGTCACCGCTGGCACGCTCGCCGTCATCGGCCTGTACTTCGGGATCGTGTAGGTTCACCCGCGGTCGGCTACGTGCATTCGAGCTGCCCGCGGCTGCGGGAAGGGCCGGTGGCCCGCGTCGGGCAGGGTCTGCCGGCCGATACGCCACTCCGGCCACGCGGCCAGGGCCAGGTTCTTGTCCCAGGTCGGATGTCCCGCCCGGGGCTCTTGCCGGGTCTCTTGCCGAGGCTCTTGCCGGGCGAGCACGACGTTGCGGTGAACGGGCTGAGGGCACTTGTCGGGGCGGCTTCATGCCGTCAGTTGATCGCCGAGTGGGCTGCGCAGGTACAGCACGAGGTGTCCCTGCCGAGCCCGGGTGACCAGTCCTGCCCGGTGGAGAACACCCAGGTGCTGGCTCACTGTGCCAGGGCTGAGCCCCAGCCGGTGGGCCAGGTCGGTGGTGCTCGCGGGCTCCGCGAGCTGGGTCAGGAGGAGGGCCCGGGTGCCGCCGAGCAGGTCGGCCAGGGCTTTTGGCGGGGTGGCCGCGTTCGTGTGCCAGGCCATTGCACGGCCCCGGGCGGGGTAGACGATCCTGGGCGCCAGTGCGGGGTTGAAATGTGTGCTGGCATGTTCGCAGAACAGGGACGGAGTGAACGTCACTCCGCGACCGTCCACTGCGAGGTCACGGTGTTCGTCGCGGCGGGCGTCCACGGTGAGGGTGCCTGCCTGCCAGCGCAGGCCCGGGTCGATGTCGGGGAACACTGCTGCGGCGCCGCCGTCGGCCAGCCGCCGGGCTCGGTGCAGGATGTCGGACCGCAGGACGGCCTGCATGCGCGGCCAGTGCGGTGCGACCACGAGCGCCCAGTAGGCGTACAGGGCGTCGGCGATGCGCGTGAGCAGGGCCAGGGGGTCTTGGAACACCTGCTGGAGTCCGGGGCGTAGCTCTGCACCACTGGCGGCCTGGATCAGTTCGGTTGTCACACGCTCGGCCGGTGTAGCCCGCAGAACGGTGAATTCGCCGTCGACATCGGGGGACGGGCCGGCGGGGTGTGGGGTCAGGAAGTCGGCGATGCGTCTGCGCGGCCCGAGCAGAGATTGCAGCAGGGGCCAGTCGAGTTGCCGCAGCAGCGGGGCGCCTTGGCGCAGGAGGGGCTGGTGCTCGGCGTGCCGGACCGGGTTCTGCCACGCCCGCAGGCTCAGAACGGTCTCTTGCAGAGGGGAACACGCGAACCGGACAGAGGCAAGGTCGTCCAGGTCGAGCCGCAGCAGCAACATTCGGCCCAGACTAAATGTCTCGCACGGCAGGTGGTCAGCCTGGTGGGATCACCGTCATGACCACTGCCTCTGCCTCTGCCTCTGCCTCTGCCCGGAGAGGCTCGACGACGACAGCGACGTACGACCGCAGCGGTGCTGCGCATGAGTGTGTCCCGGACCGCCTCTCGGTCTCTTCTGTGTGCTGAAGTCGGTGGAAAGATGACTGTCGTTGGGTGAAAGGACGAGAACTACGTGGATGTGTATGAGGCCGTGGACGGTCGGAGGGCCGTGCGGGCGTTCAGTGATGAGCCGGTGCCCCAAGAGGTGCTCGAACGAGTGCTGGCCATGGCGACGCGGGCTCCGTCGAGCGGGAACCTTCAGCCGTGGCACGTATACGTTGTGGCCGGAGAGCCCCTGGCCGAGCTGAAGACACGTGCGACCGCAAGGGCGTTGGCGGGAGATCCGGGGGATGAGCGGGAGTATCCGATGTACCCGGCCGAACTGGCCTCGCCGTATACGGACCGCTTCGCCGCCGCGGCCGCCCAGCGGTACGAGGCGTTGGGCATCGAGCGCGACGACCCCGACAGACCCATGAAGATCGCCGCGTTGAACTCGGAGGCGTTCGGGGCACCGGTCGTGCTGTTCTGCTACCTCGACCGGGCGATGGGCCCCGGGCAGTGGGCGGACGCGGGGATGTATCTGCAGACGGTCATGCTGTTGCTGAGGGCGGAAGGGTTGCACAGCTGCCCCCAGGTGATGTGGACGATGTACCGCAAGACCGTCAGCCGGATCGTCGGAGCCGACGACGGGCGCGTGCTGTTCTGCGGTGTCTCGGTCGGATTCGAGAAGGAAGGCGTGCCACGACTGCGCACCGGACGGGCTGACATGACGGAAACAGTGAGCTTCATCGGGGTGTGACCGCCAGGCGGGCGCACCACAGATCCGACGAGCCGACCAGCCCTCATTTTGAACATCACGGGTACGGTCCGTCTCTTCCCGCGTGGACCTGCGCCCGCTCCACGGCATGGGACACCCGCCGAAACACGAGCGCCCCGACGAGACCGCCGCGACCGTCCTGGACTTTCTGCACGATGCGGTCCTGCACCCGCCATCCGGCGTCGCAAACCGGGGCCCAGCCAGTCATGGAAGGCAGGAGTGCCCGCTTCCCTCAGTCGGCACGACGAACGGAGATGCCATGAGGAACTGCGTTGCCGGCACGGCCGGTGCCATCGGCAGCCGGCTCGTGACCCAACTCGTCGTGCGCGGCCATGGGGCCACCGGCGTGACTGCCGCGCGCTCATGGCTTGCTACGGACTTCGGCTATCGGCACCTCGTCGCGAGCGGGGCGGGCCGACGACTCTGGCGCAGGCTCGCGACTGGTACGAGCTGGAAGAACTGGACGACGGCCTCGTCCGCATCACCGAGCCGCATGTCGACAAGTTGGTGCGGGCCAACCTGTGGTGGCTGCGCGGAGCGGACCGCGATCTCGTCGTGGACGCGGGCCTGGGCGTCGCCGGTCTGCGCCGGCACATTCCTCGCATGTTCGAACGGGATCCGCTGGTCGTCCTCACCCACGCGCAACTGGACCACGTCGGCGGAGCACACGAGTTCTCAGAACGGGCGGCCCACAAGGCCGCCGAAGAGCCTCTGGCACAGGGCGTGCCCTCCAGTGCCTACGGGTTCCGAGCTCTACAGAGAACTTGGTGTGGAGACAGTCGAAGGAGACCTGCCTGGATTGCTGATCGAGGCGCTGCCGCACATCGGCTACGACCCTCGCACCCACCGCGTGCAGCCGCTCAGGTGCACCGCACCCTCCAGGACAGGGACGTCATCGACCTGGACGGGCACTCGCCGGCCGTTCTGCACCTGCCCGGGCACACCCCCGGCTGTATCGCCCTCCTCGAAGAACGCACCGGGGCGCTGTTCACCGGCGACGTCATCTACAACGGCCACCTCATCGACGACCTCCCCGAATCCGATCCGTCGGACTACCGGCGCAGCTTGGCGCTCCTGGCCGACCTGGACATGTCGATCGCGCACCCGGGCCACGGCCGCAGCTTCGACAGGCAGCGCCTGCGGAAACTCGCGCACAACTACCTGAGCGCGCCCCCTGCGTGGACCCGCCACGGTGGTTCCAGCGCCACGCACTTCCGTCGACAAGGGCCTCTCTTCGACATCACTCGTGGCTTCACTCGTCACGCAGGCGCAGTGAGCCCCGTTCGGCCTCCTCGATCTGCTCGACCTGCATCGCGGATCTTCTGGCGCAGAGCGGCGTTCTCCGCTCCAGCGGCGTGGGCGGCTTTGTCGGTGCCTCCGCCCGACTTCCCCGCGGCCGGCTCGCACCAACTGCCCGCACCCGGTTCCGCAAGGTCTCGGGATTGGCTCCCGGACCGGCAGCGAACGCTGCTGCTCGTGCGGTCAGGGATGAGTGCCCCGACAGGATGGAGCTCCCGGGACGGCCCTGCGGCCGCTTCGCACGTTCCGCAAGGCCGACCCGTCTTCCCGATGTGACCACCGGCCGGCCCGGCAGCCGACGTCCGCACCCCCTGAAAGCACGGGCCCGGGGAGGGCCCGGAGAGAGGGCGGGCATCATCCGGGGAGGGTCATGGGGGATCTGCTCCTACGCGGCCTGGACTTTGTCGGCCTGCATGCCCTTCTGTCCCTGGACAGCCTCGAAGGTGACCGCCTGGCCTTCCTTCAGGGACTTGAAGCCGTTCCCTTCGATCGCACGGAAGTGGACGAAGAGATCGGGACCGGACTGCGGAGTGATGAATCCGTAGCCCTTCTCGTCGTTGAACCACTTCACGGTGCCGTTCTGGCGCTCGGCCATTTCTCCTCCTGATCGTGTGCGGGTGGGCGCGCACCCCGCGATCATTCCACTCCGAGTGACGAAATCGACACGAACAGCGATGGTCTGTCAGGGGGAACGCCGCGCGGGGCAGGAGTGCGCTGACAGCCCGGCGGGGCCGAGCCACCGGTTCACGTTGCCTCGCTGCCGCATCGTCGTCTTCCGGCTCGGGTGAAGCCGGTGCTCAAGCCCCTCATCAGCGGTCCGTCGATGCCTCCGGCCCCGAAGGCCGGTGGCCCCCATTGCGGAGCCACGAAATCAGCAACGGGGCGCAGCTAGTACTCAGGGTGCACATCGACGGCCCGTACTGGTGCGTCTGACGTACCGGCATCTCGTGCCGCACGGCGATGCGCGCGGGCGGGGTGCGCTGGAAGGCTCGACCCGCCCGGCCCGGACGCTCTCCGGACCGGCCGTGTTCATCACCGTCAGGAGAAGCACCATGATGACCCCCGGCACAGCCGTACGGCGCGCCTCGGCCGTAGGACTCGTCCTCGCCGCCGGCCTCACCACCGGCCTGACCACCCCACCCGCGACCGCCGCGACGCCCGAGACCGCCGACGCGGCCCCTGCGGCCGGGCTCGGCCGTTACTACCAGCAGCGCCCCCACTGGCACCGCTGTACCCAGGGTGCGGACGACGAGACGGGCCGCGCTCTCGACGCCGCGGGCGCACGCTGCGCGGATGTGACCGTGCCACTCGACTACGGCAAGCCCCGCTCCCGGACCATCACCGTCGCCATTTCCCGCCTGAAGGCCACCGACACCCGCCACCGGATCGGCTCCCTCCTGGTCAACCCCGGAGGTCCGGGCGGCCCGGGTCTCGGCATCGGGCTCGCCGTGCGCCCCATGATGAAGGAGACCGGTGCCCGCTATGACGTGATCGGCATGGACCCGCGCTTCACCGGCCGCAGCACTCCCCTGGACTGCGGCCTGTCCTCCGGCCCCGGCCTGCTGTCGGCCGGCCCCGACCGGGCCGGCTTCGACCGCCAGACGGCCCGCGCCAAAAGCGTCGCGGAGCGGTGCCGGGCCACCAACGGGTCGCTCCTGCCGCACGTCACGACACGCAACACCGCCCGCGACATCGATGTCGTCCGCAGCGTCCTCGGCGAGCGGAAGATCTCCTACCTGGGCTTCTCCTACGGCACGTATCTGGGCACGGCCTACACCCAGATGTTTCCCACCCGCCACGACCGGGTGGTCCTCGACAGTGCCCTGGACCCCGACCGCTACAACCCCCGCCTCCTGAAGGGGGCCGACGCCGAGAACGAGAAGGCGTACGACGACTGGGCCGACTGGACGGCCGCGCGCCACGGCACCTACGGGCTCGGCCGCACCCGCGAACAGGTACGCGCCACCCTCGACGACGTGATCGCCGCCTCCGCCCGCGAACCGCTCACCGTCGGCACCGCTCCCGATGTCTTCCGCCTCGACGGCAGCCAGGTCCCCGCCCTGCTCTTCACCGAACTCGCCGACGAGACCGACCCGGCGCGTGCCTTGCTGGCCGAGCACATGTCCCTGCTCGTCCGGGCCGCCGATGGCCGCCCCACTCCCCTGCCGCCCGCCTTCGCCGGACTGCTGCGCAGCGTGTTCACTCCTGCCGGTTCCTCCGTCGCCAGCGCCCAGACCGCGATCCTGTGCGGCGACGTATCCGCCCCGCGCGACCCCGAGACGTACTGGCGCGACATCGAACGGGGCCGCGCCGCCCACCCGTTGTTCGCCCCGCTGACCGAGAGCATCACTCCGTGCGCCTTCTGGGACCGCCCGCGCGAGGCGCCCGTCCGGGTCCGCCACGACACCCGGGCCCTGATCGTCGCCTCCACCGGTGACCCCCGCGTCCCCTACACCAACAGCGTCGCCCTGCACGACCGTCTGCCCAGCTCCCGCCTCCTCACCCTCGACGGCGCCAACCAGCACGTCAATTACGGCGTCTACGGCAACGCCTGCATCGACTCCACCGTCAACTCCTACCTCGCCACCGGACGCCTGCCCGCCCGCGACCGCACCTGCGCCAAGTAGCCCGGCAGCGGCACCACGAGCCCTCGGCCCGGACGTCACCCGACGCCCGGGCCGAGCGCCTCGTCTCCCCGGTCCCGGCACGGCGAATCGATGCGGCCGCCGGTCTTTTCTCCGGTCAGGCGAAACCGGCCGGGCCAAGCTGTTCCTGCCCCTCGCGGAGCGCCCCCGTGCCGATCATGCCGTGCCCGCCGACCCGGCACTCGAACAGTGGCCGGGGGCCGGGGGCCTCGTACTGAATCCCGCTCTCTCGGCCTCTTCCGAGAGAGTCCGGTGAGCGGCACGCACAGCCTCCGTGCCGGGGCCGTGGCCGCCGGAGTAGCCACACTGAGTTCCTGGGAATCGCAGGACACTGCCACTGCGGCCCCCTGCCGCTTCGTCGCCTGCCGACACGGCGAAGAGCCCGGCAGACGGCGAGTGATGTGCCGGTGTCGGCGTACTCGCACATGTGGTCCTCACCCGCCGTTGAAGAAGACCAACAGTCCCTGTGCCGAATCGGATGCGGTGGACAGATTGGCGACCGCGAGAACGATCACGACCAACGATGACGATGCCGACAGCACCCCGAATGCCCCCAGCACACGCTTGGTGTGCCTGTCGGACGGCCCCGTTCGCCGGAACCGCTTCCACAGCACCGAGCTCAGGGCGATGAGGGCGACCGCCACGGCCACGGCCATCACCGCCAACGCCACGTGATATCGAGAGTTGTCACTGATCATCGCCTCAAGGGCGGGCGGAGACGAGGCGCCCGTGTTCAAGGAGTCGGCGAGTCGCTGCCGGACCTGGTCGAGTGTGTCGGCGAGCCTTCCGTGGTGAGCCCCCACGGGCAGCATCGACAGCAGTGAGGTGAACGGCGCTGCCGCACCCTGGATGTTGGCCACCACGATCAGCGACGAGAACAGGGCGAGCGTCGTGATGACGACCCCGGCCGTCGCAACGGCAGCCCTCCTCGCCGGCCCGAGACCGCCGCTCAGCAAGTAGGCCCTCCGGAGAAGAGCACCGAGCACTGCGAGCACGATCAACAAGACGGCGGCGATCGCCGCCTTGGTCACGTGGAAACGGAACCAGTAGTCGACGACTCTCTCCATCCCCGGGGAAAGCACCCGGTCACCGGAGTTCCAGTACCGGACGAACTCCTCGCTGACGGTGTCGATGAGGTTGCGCTGATCCGCGAAGCCGTCCTGCGAACCGTTCGCCGCCAGCATGTGCGGCACCACGAACACGGCAGGTACAAGGGCCGCGGCGAGGGCGGCGAGCAGGGCGAGCGCGCGGCCCGAGACGTCTGCGAGTCGCATGGAGGCCGCAGGACCGGACAAGTGGACTCCCTCTGGAGAAACGGTGCGGTTGGTCGGTCCGGCAATCCTGCCTCGTCCCGGCCGCCCGGTCCCTGGGGAACACCCCCTGTTTCGCCTGGGGTTCTCCCTACCGGCGACGAGGTGTTACGCAAGGTGCGGCGACGCCGGAACTCCAGGTCGGGTTCGCCGCTGCCGTAGCGCTCCATCCGCTCGGCCACCGGGCGAGGGGCGCATCTGCCGGCAGTGGGCCCGGCCCCCCAAGACCGCCGCCGTCGCTCCTTTGCCCCGGTGCGCGTACCGCTGCACCGCCTCGCAGACGAAGGTCTTCTCCGTGTCGCGCTGCATCGCGTCGTCGAGCGAGTCGTACTGGATCTCCTGCCGGACCATGCGGGTTCCGTCGGTTGTCCACTCCCCGTGCAGGCGCCCGGTCATCCGCGGGTGGCCGGCTTCGCGGTGACAGGGATCGTTGAACACGGTCACCCTCTACTCGGGCCCGGTCCCACACCCGCTCGGTGGATCTCTCCCCCCATCTGGCGCGTGACCCGTGGTACCGGTCGATTCCCTACACCCCGATACGCTGCGCCAGGCCGTTCAGGATGAGGGCGAGGCCTGCCTCGAATGCCGACTCGTGATCGATCACGGGCACGTCGGCCGGTAGATCCGCGCTGTCCCCCGGGTCGGTTTCTGCCTGCTCCTCCAGGACGCTGCCGACCGTGAAGCGGCTTGCGGCCAGCATCGCCATCTGCGCGTCCCGCTCAGGGACACCCGAGGCCACGAGGAAGTCCATCTTGCGGCGGATCCGGTCGAGGTCGGCGGTGGGGGTACTGCCGGCGTGGAGCCGTGCGCCGTCCCGGCGCAGCAGCAGGGTGCGCCTGAAACTGCGCGTGTTGTCCGCGAACCAGTCGCGCCAGTCGTCGTCGGGTGTCGGCAGGGACGCGGTCGCATGGGGTGTCATCGCCGCCTCCGCCATGGCGGCGAGCAGGTCCTTCTTGGTGCGGAAGTACCAGTAGAGCGACGGCTGCTCGACGTTCAGCCGCTTCGCCAGCCTTCTCGTGCTGACGGCGTCCAGCCCGACCTCGTCGAGCAGGCCGAGCGCCTCGGCGATGACGAGCTCGCGGTTCATCTTGGTCATGTTGACAATCTATCGCTGATAGATGACTCTGAAAAGGAATCTTTCACTGATAGATTTTGGAGGGTCGGGCATGGCGAGAGGATCGGACAAGCAACCGCTGAGGGTGCTCGTCGCCGGCGGTGGGATCGCGGGGCAGGCCCTGGCCCTCTGGCTCACCCGGGGCGGCCACCAGGTGACCGTCGCCGAACGTGCTCCGGCACTGCGTGCCACCGGGGCCCAGGTCGATCTGCGAGGTCAGGGAATCGAGGCCGTCAAGCGAATGGGGCTCCTCGACGCCGTCCGCGCCAAGCTCGTGGACGAGGCGGGCGTCGCCCTCATCGACTCACGCGGCAAGGCCAGGGCGACGATCATGGCCAACACCTCTGGGAAGGGCCGGCAGACCCTCACGTCCGAGTACGAGATCATGCGCGGGGACTTGGTACGGATTCTGCACGACGCCACCAAGGACGACACCGAGTACGTCTTCGGCGTGGGCGTGGATGGCTTCGAGCAGGACGCCCACAAGGTCGTCGGGCACTTCTCCGACGGATCCTCCGGCGAATTCGACCTCCTGGTCGGCGCGGACGGGCAGGGATCGCGCATCCGGCGGGCGATTCTCCCGGAGGGGCTCGACCCGTACTGGCGGGTGGGCATCCACATGGCCTACTGGTTCGTTCCGCGCATCGCGTCCGACAGCAACATCCGGAACACCTACATGGTCCCGGGCGGCCGTCAGATCATGCGTCGCAGCCACAACCCGACCGAGACCCAGGCGTACTTCGTCATACGGGAAGACTCCGAGGAGGCCTCGGCAGTCCACCGGGCGCCCGTCGAGCGCCGGCAGGAGTTCTGGGCGAGCAGGTTCCGTGATGCCGGATGGCAGACCGAGCGCTTCATCGAGGGCATGAAGACCAGCCCGTTCTTCTACTCCCAGGAAATCGTCCAGGTCCGCACCGACACCTGGTCGAAGGGTCGCGTGGTCCTGGCCGGTGACGCCGCGCACTGCGCCTCCCCCTACAGCGGCATGGGCATCTCCGGCGGCCTGGTCGGCGCCCACGTCCTGGCCGGTGAGATCAACCGTCACCCGGGCGACCTGCCGACCGCACTGGCGAACTACGACCGCGTGCTACGGCCCTTCGTCAACGAGATCCAGGGCGAAGTCAACCCACGCCTGCTGCGCCTGGGCCTGCCGATGACCCAGCGCGCGATCGATGTCTTCCATGCCACCACCGCGCTGGCCTGCTTCCTGCACGTCCCCGACCTCGTCGCGCGACTTTCGACGCAGGACCGCGGTGGCCACTGGCAGCTCCCCGAGGATCCGGCACCGACCGCCGCCGCCTGAGAACGACCGAGCAGCTCGCACCGACGGCCGCCACGACCACGCCCTGCCGACCGGGCGTACGATGCGGCAGGACGAAGGCTCCTACGCCTGTACGGAATCGTCCGCCGCCTTGAGCCGGGAACCACAGAGACGTGTCGAGACGTCACATCCGGTACTCGGAAGGGCCGTTGGGCTCCTCACCGGAGTGGACACCTTCATCGCGACTCACCGCGCATACGGGGGATGTGTCACCGTGACTCACCGCACTCGGCACCGCCTGACGACGACCGTCAGCTCCATCACCGCCGCCTTCGCTCTCACCCTCCCGCTCGCGGGCAGTGCGGCTTTCGCGTCATCTTCCGCCGCCGCCCGCCCGGCCGCGGGCCGGCCGGACACCGGCGCCGCACCCGCCTCGGCACCTGCCCTGCCGGCCGGCGTACCGGGCAGCGGGAAGCTGCCGTACTACGAGGACAAGCTCATGAAAGAGCTTCTGATGATCCGGCTCGCCATGGAGAAGGGGCAGCCGGGCAGGGCGTTCAGCGAGTGGTCCAACGTGGCCTTCGCCCTCGTCGACCCGACGGGTCTGAGCGAGGAGCAGTTGGACGTCATCGTCGGCAACCCGCCCCAGGGCAGCGGCCCGCTGGTCGTCTACCGAAAGGTCGACCTCTTCGAGTTCCGCGACTACCTGCCCGACGGCGCGTACCAGCGCGTGCGCGATGCGGGCCTCGACCACCTGCTGATGGTCGGCGGGATGAGCTTTCCCAAGCGCCAGAACTCCGACGAGACCAACGACCCCGGCAGTCACTCCGAGACCCTCGTACTGCGCGCCCTGGAACGGCTGAACGCCGACCCGGGCTACGGCGGCGCCTCCTTCGACGAGCTCACCTGGGCCTCGGAGCGGGCCTTCTGCCAGCAGTGCCGCCAACTGGTCGACGGCGGCGCCCGCCGCTTCTACTCCTACGACTACGACCTCACCGATGCCGAGGTCTCCGAGCGCAACCAGAAGATCGCCGTGGCGATGAAGAAGCACACCACGGACGAGGCCCGGGAACGGGCGGTGAAGGCGATCAACGCCAAGTACAAGAAGATCGCCTCGAAGCGCAACGAGGAAACCCGGCTGCAACTGGGCAAGGACGTCCCCAAGGCGAGGAAGGAGTACGGAGAGGAGCAGCAGCGCGAGAAGGAGTACCAGGAGGCGACCAAGGACACCATGAAGGTCCCGGGCACCCCGTGCCCCGGAACTGCGGTCAACAGCGCATCGATGCACGGAAGTTCGCCTGTCACTCTGACGAATCCCGCGGTCTTCACCCGCTTCGGCGCCCCGCGCTCCCAGCCCTGCGACGAGAACGAGGGGACTTCCGCACCGCGCAGCAGCGGCCTGGCGCAGGCCCTCGCCGACCCGGCCTCCGCACCGGGTGGCATCGACTTCACCACCCTGGAGCTGCGCTACCTCTCCGACTCCGGCAAGGGACTGCAGTACGCCTTCAGTGCGGGCCCCGGCGGGCCCGGCAACGAGAAGAACCCGGCAGCAGGCGTGAAGGCCGCCAAGGAGAGCTCGGACGCATTCTTCGTCTGGCTGTCCATGCCGCGCTCCACGTTCTGGGTGAACCTCAACCCGACCGAGCCGGACCGTATCGTCGACGCGGACCTGGGCCGCACCGACGTGGGCCGCATCCTGCTCCAGGCCGACCTTCAGCTGAAAAAGACGACGGCCGCCCTGATACACCCGAAGACCGCGCTGGGCAAGAAGTTCTGGAACCGGATCGACGGCAGGTGCATGTCGTTCCGCACCTGGATCGTTCCCGGTGAGGCACGCGTCAACGAGCAGGACGACCGGCTCTACATCCTCGACGCGCCGCTGAAGGTGAAAATGGAGTCGCAGCACCTGTCCGGACAGGGCAGCGGAGGTGCCGCATCCTGCAAGGACCGCAGCTCCCCCGGGTCCGAGGAGCGCAACGAGAAAACGTTCCGGGACCTGATCCTGCCCGGCATCGAGCGGGCTGTGAACCACGCGTCGCAGTACGCCGCCCTGCGCCGCGTCCATCTCTCCAGGGTCGCCGCAGAGTGGTACCGCGAGCGCGCCCCCCAGGGCCCGTCCACGTACGGCGACCTCATCGACCGAGGCGACGTGAGCCGTTGGAAGACGCGGACCACGTGGAAGCCGCGCGACACCTTCGACGCCTACGTGCACTCGTACAAGCACGGCGAGTTCAAGGTCACCGAACGTTCCCGCAAGGGCAACTACATCTACACGCACACCTACATCTACGGCGGCGTCGACCTCTCACGGCTCCGACTGCAGAAGGTCGCCTCCACCGAAGCCTTCCGCGACCGCTGGGCCGGCATGCGGCAGGACACCGCCCGGTCCGCTCGGACGGCGCGCCCCGCCGCCAACGGCAGGCAGATCTGGATGGGCGGCGACAACTCGCTCGCCAGCAAGGGCAGTTCCGGGGACAAGGAGGACAAGGGCTCGGGCAACGGCCATGACGGCGGGGGCAGCGAAAAGGGCCGGAGCGCCGCACAGTCCGCCGGGGATTCGTCCGGCATCCTCGGAGGCCGGCTGGTGCCGCTGCTGGTGGGGGGCGCCGGGCTGTTGTTCGTCGCGGTTCTGGTCCGCAGGCGGTCAGGACGGGTACGGCGGGGGTCGAAGCCCGGCTGGTGAGGAGAGCGCGTGCCCCGGCCGGGGGCGTGGTCCGGCAGCCCCGCCGAAAGGATGAGACGGTTCCCGTCCACCGGACGGGAACCGGCCGTCCGGTGGATGCCCGGCGGTCGGCGCTCCGCCGAGGGTGGGGGCATGGACAACGAAAGCTCACTGCCCACCTCCGGTGCCCGCCCCGTCGGACGCCCTCGCCGCCGGCGGCGCCGTCCGGTGCCCGCGAGCACGGGCGCACTCGGCGCGGCTCTGCTCATGGTCGTGTCCGGAACGCTTCCGGGGCATCCGGCGCATGCCGCGCCGCTCGGACCAGTCATCCGGGCGGACAGGAACCGGGACGGCCGGGTCACCGCCGACGACGACCCCGGCAAGGACATGTGGACCCGCGGCCGCGGTGCGCTGATGCTGCCCAACGTGGACGACGACCAGCGTCGCTGCCCCACCGCAGGCCCCGCCGGCACACGGTTGGCCGATGACCGCCTCGCGGCCTGCAACGACGCCGCGAACTCCGTCATCGACGGCGCGGCCGACCTGGCCGACCTCGCCCCCGTGCGCATCACCGCCGACCCACGCGCCGAGGCCGGGACCACCGCCACCGTCACCGCCGACCCGGCCTCCAGGGACCACGTCCGGATCTTCGCCGAGCGCCGTGGCCGTATGGTCCTGCTGGGGCCCGGCGACCGGCTGAGCACCGGTGAGGTGCGCCACGGCGTCACGCTGGGCGTCGAGGCACGCGACTTCGTACGCGACCCCGAGCAGTGGGCTGGGTTCACCGACCTCGTCCTGAGGGTCGATCGTGGTGGCACCACCCGCGAGGACCGAGTACGGCTCCGGGTCGCGCCGTTGGTGTTCGAGCACGACCTGATGCCGATACGAAGCCTGATGACGGCCGACCACACCACCGGACCGGCCGAGGTGGAGCGCGGCAGGCGCTACGACCCCGCCGTACAGCCACGGCCCGTACAACCCGGAGAGGCCGCGTTCCGCCGCGACCTGCGACGCGGCCTCGACCGGGCCGGGCTGCCCGCCCCGCTGTACAACTACCCCACGGGCGGCGACGTCTGGATGCAGGACCTGTTCAAAACCGCATACGCTTCCATTCCCGCTCCCGGTGGCCGGGAGCACCGCGTCACTGTCGTCGTGCGTTCCGCGGACGTGATGCCGGGTACGGCCACACGCGAGTTCCCCCTGAGGGACGCTTCACGGAGTGCCTTCCCACTGCTGCGCGGCCCCGGTACGGGAGTGCTCCAGCAGTACGACCCCCGGCGGGTCGGCAGCGACGACAGCCAGTACTACGGTTCCTTCAGCTCCACGGGAAACTTCGGAACCCTGCCGCCGTACACCTGGCGTGGCCGCCGCTACCCGGTCGGGCGGGTCGTCTACGGCGGGACCGGGGGCCAGGAATCCCCCGACCCGTCCTTCACCCGGATGCTCGCCGCGCAGGGCTATCAGCGGCCACTGGCAGTGGACACCAGCTGGCTGGGGGTCGGCCACATCGACGAGTTCCTGTCCTTCGTCCCGGCCCGGAACGCCCGGGGCTGGGTGGCGGTCGTCGCCGACCCCGTCCTCGGCCGGAACCTGCTGGGCGACCTCGCGAAGCACGGAGGGGGCGGTCGGGCGCTGGTACGCGGGATCGCCGTGAAGGACACCGAGCACCCCGGTCTCACGGTCGCCGACGCGCTGCGCAAGCCGTCTCTGACCCGTGGCACCGAGATCGCCGCGCGGGGCATCGACGCCGCCCTGCGCACCTTGCGCGATCAGGCAGGCCTGACGGATCGTGACATCGTGCGCGTCCCGGCCCTCTTCAACAGGCTTGATGTGCCGGCCGGTTATCCGCGCCAGGACCTGGTCGCCAACTACCTGCCCGGCGCGGCCAACGGCGTCAGCACCGGCACCGGTGTCTATCTGGCGCCGCGCCAGCACGCCCCGGAGGCGGGCGGCCGGGACACCTTCGAGCAGGCTGCCGAGAAGGCCCTGAGCCGGACCGGTACTCGCATCTCCTGGGTGGAGGACTGGGCCTACTCGCACCACCGGGGCACCGTCGGCGGCGAGGTGCACTGCGCGACCAACGCGCTGCGGAGTCTCTCCGGAACCCGGCCGTGGTGGACCGAGCGGGACTGAACCGGCCCGTGGTGGACCGAGCAGGGCTGAACCGGCCCGTGGTGGACCGGACAAAGCTGAAGCGGGCTATGGCGGACCGAGCGGGTCCGGCCCCGGTCCCGGGCCGCCCCTCGGATTCGCTGTTCCGTCTCATAGGGTCGATGCTCATGAGCGACCGCTACCTGTCCCAACTGCGCGTGCTCGGCGGGCTTCTGCTCCTCGGCGTGGCCGCTGCCGCCTGGACGACCGGGCCTGCCACCGGCGTCTCGATCGTCGCCGTGGGACTGCTGACGACGGGTGCTGCGCTGGCGGCGGCGGCCCGTCTGCCCCGGCGCCGGTCGGCCCGTCGGTGGTTGGGGCCCGCCGCCGCCGTCGGCTCCGGGGCGGTGACGGCGTGCTACCGAGGGCCGGTCGTCAATGCCACGGGCTGGTGGTGGGTGCTGGAGACACTCGCGCTGCTCGCGCTCCTGGTGCCGACGGTGCGTCGGATGAGCGGAACCGCCGGGGCGATCGCGTGCGCCGCGGTACAGGGTGGGGCGATCGCGGCGCTGCCCCTGCGGATCGGCCCGCATCTGACCCCGCCCTCGGGACCGGCGGAAACCGGGGTGCTGTGCCTGCTCTGGTCGCTGCTGGCGGTGGGTGCCGTCGCGTTGGGCGGCTGTCTGCGCGTCCAGGACTCCGGAAGACGCCGGGCACTCGCGGAGCAGCGTCGCGACCAGCGTCTCGAAGTCGCCCGTGATCTGCACGATTTCGCGGCGCACGACGTCATGGGAGTGGTGGTGCTCGTCCAAGCGGCCCGGCTCCTGGCACGGCAGGACCCTGAGCGGGCCGTGGAGTTGTTGCCGCGGATCGAGGAAGCGGGCCTGCAGGCGCTGGCCGCGATGGACCGTACGGTATGGACGCTCAACACGGACGGGTGCCGGGACGAGGGCCGGGGCCGGGACGAAGGCCGGGGCCGGGATGCGGCGGCGCCGAGCGGCGGCCCCGCCCCGCCCGCCGGGCGGCCACCCGGCTCGGAGGGCTCCGACCACTCCCGGGACCGGCGGCGCGACCTGGGTGAACTGCCCGAGTTGGCAGCCCGGTTCACCCGCACCGGCACCGTTCCGGCCCGTCTCGACGTGACCAGCGGCGCGCTGGACGGGTTGCCCGGGGAGGTCAGCGCGACCGGCTACCGGATCGTGGTGGAGTCCCTCACCAACATCCGCCGCCACGCGTCCGCCGCAGCGGTCGTCGACATCACCGCCCGGCGGGTGCCGTTCCGGGTCGGCACGGCTCTCCGTATCACCGTCACGGACACGACCGAGACCGGGGCCGGGTCCGCCCCGCGGGCGTCCCTCCCTCCGGATCGCGCGCGGGGCGGCCTCGGACTGTCCGGGCTCACCGAGCGGGCCGAAGCCCTCGGCGGCTCGCTGACCGCGGGACCGCACGGGGCCGCGGGCTGGCGGGTCACGGCCACTCTTCCGCTGCCCACCGGTGCTCAACCGGCGGCGAACCCGCACGCGCGAACGAGCCCAGCGCGACGCGTGCCCCCCGAGGAGACCGTCGTATGACCACCTCCGGCACCATCCGGATTCTGCTGGCGGACGATCAGGAAGCAATTCGCGCCGGCTTCCGCCTCGTCCTCGATGCCCAACCCGACATGCGGGTGATCGCCGAGGCCGCGGACGGCGTCACCGCGCTCCATGCCGCCCGCCGCATGCGTCCCGACGTACTACTGGCGGACATCCGGATGCCGGGCCTGGACGGCCTCGAACTGACCCGGCGGCTCGCGGGCCCCGAGGCGGACCCGCCCGTCAGGGTCGTCGTGGTCACCACCTTCGACCTCGACGCGTACGTACACGCCGCGCTCCGAGGCGGAGCCTCGGGCTTCCTGCTGAAACGCTCCGGGCCGACGCTTCTGGTCGAGGCGGTGCGTGCGGCGATGTCCGGCGACGCGCTCATCAGCCCGCAGATCACCGCACGCATGCTGCACCGGCTCGTCCCACCTCTCGCCCCGGACGGGAGCCCGCCCGTCGAGCCGCTGACCCCGCGTGAGGAGGAGGTCGCGGTGCTGGTCGCCGGGGGCCTGTCGAACGTGGACATCGGCGAGGAGCTGTTCATCTCGCTCGCCACCGTCAAGTCCCACGTGGCCAACCTCCAGCGCAAGCTGGTCGTCCGTAACCGGGTCGGCATCGCAGCCTGGGCCTGGCAGTCCGGCCTGGCTCCGACCGATCGGATCTGAGGGCTGATCCCCCGGCGGCCGACGTACGGCCCGCCGTCCGCCGCCCGCCGTGAGAGAACCGGCACCACCGCACCGGGAAGTGAAAGGGCGGCGTACCGGGCAGTCATGTCCGCCGGGTCTTCCGTGCAGTCGAGGGCCGGGCTTCATCGTGGCGCCGCTCTCGGTGACGCGCCACGGCGTCGTTGTTGGCGCAGCGCACGGAGCAGTAGACGCGTCGGCCGTTGCGGGAGGTGTCGACGAATGCCAGACCGCAGTCGTGGCGCGCGCACCGCCCCAGCCGTTCAGCGCCGGCGGAGCACACGACGTAGGCGAGTCCGGCTGCGGTGACGGCCCGGACATGCGCGGCTGCGTCGGCTCCGGTGGCGCTGTAGTGCAGGTGGGGCCGGCCGTCGTGCAGGGAGATCCGGGGACTGCTGGAGGCGTCGGCGAGGAGTGTGTTGACCGCTCGGCACCGCTCTTCGAGTGCCTGCCGGCCGAAGCACTCGGCCAGGCGCCGACTCCATGTCCAGACCGTCTCGGCCTGCGCTGCGGTGAGCGTGCGGTGCACCACGCCGTGCGTGGCGAGCAGTGGTTCCAGGTGCTCGGGTCGTGGTGGCGCGGTCAGGTTGCTCAGGTCGGCGGCCAGCCGGGCGGCCTCTCCGCCGTAATGGTTGAAATGCATAAGGCAATTACATCATCGCGTGGGTCCGAGCCGCAGTGGCGCGCGGCGGCGGGCCCGGTGGCCGGCGTGGTCGTCACGGCAGGGCCTGGCTGCGTGGACCACGGAGAGTCCCCGAAAAAAAGTACGGCGGTGAAGTTGCCCCGCCCGCCTGGGCAGGACACCGCGAAGGCAACCGCCTTGATGTCGGCCCAGATCATCAGCCTTCAAGCGGGTTCGGCCGTGGCCAAGGAGGCGTATGCCGTCGTCGGTCCCACGGCGCCGGCCGGTATGCGGCTGCCCTTCTCGGCCGCGATCCTGTGGACGTCGGTCCGGCCGCGGCTTCGGGATGTCACGGCTGTGCGGTCGCGGGCGGCGATCTCGCTCGGTCTGGTGCTCGCGGCCATGAACCTGGCGTATTTCCAAGCCCTCGACCGCCTGCCGATCGGGGTGGCCGCGACGTTGGAACTGCTCGGACCGCTCACTTTGCCGATCGTTCTGTCCCGTCGGCTTGAGCACTTCGCCGTGGCGTTGCCGGCGCTTGCGGGTGTACTCCTGCCGGCCACCCCAGGGGCCGCGCTCTCCGCCGCCGGACTGCTGCTGGGGGGGGCGCCGCCGCGCTGTGCCGGGCCGGGTATGTGGTCCTGAGTCGGCGGGTCGGGCGCCTGTTCCCCGACTGGACGGGGTTGGCGCCGGCACTGGCCTGCGGCGCCTGCGTGATGACTCCGATCACCGCCGTCACAGACGGTGGCACGGTGGCGGCCCACCCTGCCGTCCTCGGCACCGGGCTCCTGGTGGCCCTCCTGTCCTCCCTGATCCCGTACTCGCTGGACATGGCGGTCCTGCGGCGCATCGATGTGCGCACCTTCGGAGTGCTGCTCGCACTGAGTCCCGCCGTGGCGGCGGGAGTCGGTTTCGCTTTGCTGAACGAGCAGCTCACAGCTCGTCAGCTGTGTGCCATGGCGCTGATTGTCCTGGCCGGCGCCTGGTCGGTGCGCCGCTCCGCTCGGCGAGTCGGACCTGCAGACCACCCCGACGCCCGGCCCACATGAGCCACCCACTGATGTAATGGTTGAAGTGCCTTAGACAATGACGCCATGTTGGTTGCATGACTCCCCCATCCGTGGCCACACCGTCGGACGACAGCTGCCCCGTCTGCCACGAGCCGACTCGGGCGGAAACGCAGTTGTGGAATCTGAGGTCCCACCACCGCACGTCTGGAGGTGAGGTCGAATACTGCGTCGGCGACTGCGGCTGCCTCGTCATTCTGGTCAACGGCGAGTTGATCAAGAGCTTCCCCGCCGGCCGTCAGTAGTCCGGCGATGGAGCCACCTCGCCACGCAAAGCGCTCCATTGGTCCACCGCGAGCACCCGGGCAGTGCCAAATGTCGGTTCTGGCACGGAACTTGGGGAGCGGTCGCGCAGAGGGACAGTTCTGTTCGGTGACCGGAGAGCGTCACGACCCTGAGCCCGTCACCGCGCGCCTCAACCGCCACAGGCATGAGCCCTGTTCGAGCCGACACGTACGCTGTCGCGACGGAACCGGGATCGTGAAGGTGGTGTCGACATGTCCTTGACGTGGCTGGAGAGGGTCCGCGGTCGTCGTACTCGGCGCACGGTTCGACAACGTTCGCAATCGCCTCGTCAAGCGCACCGAGCAACGACGAGCCGTTCTCGACCGCCTCGGCGTGCACTGGCAGCGGCGGCGGAGCAAGGGCGCGAACTGATTCGCCCCGAGGTCACGGTGTGTCGCGGGATGCGAGAGCATGCCGGATTGCCGCGAGGGTTTCCTCGTCAGTGGCATTGAGCTGCCTGGCGGCGGCCGCGTAGCTGCTTGCGTGTGCCGCGAGCTTCGCTTTGATGTCGGTAGTGGCCGCGGGGGCGACGACCTGGGTACCAGAACCTCGGCGGCTCTTGACCAGGCCCGCGGTCTCCAGTTCGCGGTATGCCCGCACAACGGTGTTGTTGGCCAGCCCGAGGTCGGAGGCAAGCTGGCGCACAGACGGCAGCCTGTCTCCCTGGGTCAGCCGGCCGATGGAGATCAGATCCGCCAGTTGTACGCGGAGTTGCTCGTACGGTGGGACCGGGGAGGCGTGATTGACGCTGATGCTGATGCCATTTGTCGTCATGGTCGGCCCTTGATGTAGGCCTGCGGCAGCAACAGGACACCCAGACAGTGACACGCGGTCAATGCGGAGGTGAAAGCCGTGACGGCCAGCCCCCACAAGGCCACGTCCTTCATCCCTCCCGCGCAGGACAAGCCCAGTACCACGACGCCCATCGTCAAGGAGACAGCGAAAAGAGGGGCGGCCACCAGCACACCCCATGCGCCGACTGCCGCCCGGACGTTCGTGCGGCGTTGGTCGTCGCTCGCGCACCGCGCGGTGACACGGCGCAGAAGCAGTGCGCAGGCCACGGTGCCGACGGCGAGGCCGCCGAGGGCCGGCCAGGCGTAGTGGGGGCCCGGCCAGGGCGAGAGCAGCTGGCTGCCCTCCGGGCACGTGACCGACAGCGCACGTCCTGGACGGCCGTCGGCGTCCGACGAGCCCGTTGCGGCGGAGACGATCAGGAGGACCAGCAGGACAACCGCCTGCACGGCCAGGGCAGCGGTCAGGAATCGGGGCAGGTTGTCCCGGATCCGGCGCGGTGCAACCTCGGCCACTCGTAGTCGGCCGGGACTCGGGCGCGCGATTGCATGTGCCGCGAACACGCCGCCCATGGCACACAGGCCGAACACGGGGAACCCGTACAGCAGATCCACGTCGGACTCGGGGCTGAAGGAGACCAGGGCGTTGACAGTCAGGCCGGTCGCCGCGCCGGCCCATCGCACGGGAGTCTCAAGCCTCGCCCGCCTCGCACTTTCCGTTCCTGCGGCAGCAAACATGCCGGGCCCGTCCCCTCCCACGATGTGTATCAACTATGTGACACACTGCCCCGGCAGATTGAAGTGTGTCAAGTAAGTAACACACTTGGTCTGCCCGTCTCGGCCGCCCTCATCCGCTCCGTGGTCCCACGGCACCGGAGGGGCCCACCGACCACCCTCGCCGAAGCCAGTCGCCACCTCGTCCGATCCAGTCGGGGCGGAAGTCCGAGGAACGTCCGCCCCGGCCGTCGCCCGGGCCGCTACCCGGCCGGCCATTCCCGGGTGCCGGCCAACCGTTCGGTCTCGGTCCCGGCCTCTTACGACGTGGACCGGGGTCGGCACCACGGAGGACTTCCCACGGGGACGCAGGGTGACAGCGGTGCTTCCGCCCCACCCGGAGCCTGCTCCGGGTGGGGCGGGCCGTGCCGGTGGGGGGTTCGCGGCTCCTGTCCGCGTCCGGCCCCGTCTCGTCCGGCCCCGTCCCACCGGGCGGGCGCCCCCGCCGCGGCCTGCTGAGCCCCCCTGGCCGCCGAGCCGGGATGACCATCCGCATCGTGATCCGGGACCAGGTCACCGGTGCCGCCGGCCGGCGCTTCGAGGCCCGAGAACCGACCCGGAACTCAACGCCTGTCACACCCCGACGCGCCGCCAGAGCCCCACTTCCGCGGAAACCGGGGTGAAGCGTCCGGAGGTCGGCCACGGAGCGAGGGACTTCGCTCCGCGCCAAAGCTCAAGGGCGTCCCGAACCCCGCCGACCGGGCTGCTGGCGTTCGCCGTCTCCCGGGCTGCGCCGCCGCATCCGGTCCACTCCTGACATGGGCCCGCGACTGCGCGTATGGGCCAGGCCCTGCCACCGCGCCGCGATGTCCGCGGTGCCCACCGGGAGATCGAACTGGTCGAGGATCCGCATGACGATGTGGTCCACGAGGTCGCTGATGCCGTTCGGGATGTCGTAGAAGGCCGGCATCGGGGGGACGATACGGACTCCCATACGGGAGAGGGCGAGCATGTTCTCCAGGTGGATCTCGCTGAGCGGTGTTTCCCGGGGGACGAGAACCAGCGGACGGCGTTCCTTGAGCGTGACGTCGGCCGCACGGGCGATCAGGTTGTCGGCCATGCCATGCCGTACCGCCGCGAGGGTCTTCATGCTGCACGGGACGATGACCATGCCCGAGACCGGAAAGGAGCCGGAGGAGATCGTGGCGCCCAGATCGCCGAACTTATGTGTCACGTCGGCGAGTTCGGAGCAGTACCTGCTGGTGCGGGACGTCTCCACCTCGATGGTGGAGCGGGCCCAGGTGCTCAGCACCAGATGGGTCTCCACTTGCGGCACCTCCCGCAGGATTTCCAGCAGGCGGACAGCGATCGGTGCCCCGGTGGCGCCGGTGACTCCGACGACGAGGCGGGTGGGGGAAACGGTTGTCACGGCGGGCTCCTGTTGCGGCGGAGGGGAACGGGCTGGCGGGGAGGGGGCGCGCTGCCCCCTCCCTTGCTGTGCCGGGCTACATCGACAGGACACCCGCCCAGCGCGCGCGCAGCTCGTCCCGGGTCGTCTCGTCGACCCGATTGGCCGCCGGGTACTGGTCCTTCCACGCGAACGGCTTGCACGCGTCGATCAGCACGATGCCCATCGACAGATCACCGGCGGCGCGTTTGTCCGGCGACAGCCGCGGGTCGATGGCAGTGGTGGGTGCGCGCAGCACCTGGATGGACTCGGACGGGTCGACGCGGGTGAACATCGCCCACAGGACGTGGTTGATGTCGGTGATGTCGATGTCCTCGTCGACCACGACGAAGTACCGCTCCATGCCACCGGTGCGCTTGCGCCCGGCCGCCGCGAGCAGTGCGTGCATGGCGTCGCCCGCGCCGGTCTGCTCGATGGAGACGACCATCATGAGCTGGCGGGCGTAGGCCCACACTCCCTTGATGTTCTGGACGCCGGAGGCCTCCAAGTGGTCCCAGGTCACCGATGCCGAGTACAGCGGGACGGCCTGGTCACCGGCCGGGACGGTCGGGAGCATCGGCGGGGCGCCCAGGATGATCGGGTCGTCCCGGTGCATGATCCGGTTGACCCGGACCACGGTCTCCTGGCCCGAGTGCGTGTAGTAGCCGGTCCACTCCCCGAAGGGCCCCTCCAGCACGGACTCCTCCTCGACCGGCGGCAGTTCGCCCTCGATCACGATCTCCGCGTACGCCGGGATCGGCAGGTCGCTGCCCGGTGCGTACAGGACCTCGACGCCCTGCCCGCGGAGTCCGCCCGCCAGGTCGTACTCCGACATCCCGGACGGCGCGGCGATCGCCGCGGCCGTCGACAGGATCGGGTCCTGGCCCACCACCACCGCGATCGGGCAGGTCCGGCCTCGCTTCCAGTACTTCTCGGCGATCGCCTTGGCGTGCCGGTTGCCGAGCATCCACAACGAGAGCCGGTCCGGGCCCTGGACACAGGCCCGGTAGGTGCCGACATTGACCCAGCCGCTGTCGGGGTCGCGGGTGATGACCATGCAGGCAGTGCCTATGTAGCGGCCGCCGTCCCCGTCGTGCCACTGCGGCGCGGGAAAGATGCCGAGATCCACGTCGTCGCCGACCAGGACGTTCTCCAGAACCGGTCCCGTGGCGACCTCCACCGGCGGGATGGGTTCGAGCCGCTTGCTCAGGTCCTTCCAGGCCCGCACGATGTCGAGCTTCGGAGTGTCGTGGGGCAGCCCGAGTGCCACCGCGGTCCGCGCGGCGGTCCCCATGAAGTTGGTGAACACGCGGTGTCCCGCCGGGTAGCCGGGAATGTTGTCGAACATCAGCGCGGGGCCTTCCTTCTCCGCCATCAGTTCGGTGATCCCGCCGATGTCCAGGTCCCGGTCCGCGCCGTCGATCCGGAGAACCTCGTCCTTCCCGAGCGTCTGCGTGATGTGATCGATGTAATGCCGAAGGTCACGGAATGCGTTCATGTGTCGTCGGGGAGCCGGGCAGTACACCCGTGCCTCCCGTCCTCCTCTTCTCTTTCGTGACGGCGGCGGCTGCGCATGGAGCGGTTGCCCACAGGGGGCGGCTTTCGCGAGGGCAGTCACCGCGCGGGCCTGCATCGCCAGGATCCGGACCGGCCAGGACCAGGCGCAACGAGCCTGGACATGCATGCCGGATATTGCGCGAGATAGAGTCGGGATACGTGGAATGCATCGATCTCCAGCTCATTCATGCACTGCAAATTGATGGCCGCGCACCACTGCACCGGATTGCTTCGGTGCTGGGAATCTCCGATCAGATGGCCGCCCGCCGCTACGCCCGGCTGCGTGAGACGGCGGGGCTCCGAGTCGTGGGCCGGCTCAATCCCCGTCCTGTCGGGCAGACCGTGTGGGCGCTTCGACTGCAGTGCGTCCCCAGCGCCTCGCTCGGCCTGGCCCAGGCACTGGCCGAGCGTGAGGACACACGATGGGTGCAGCTCGCCTCCGGCGGCACCGAGATCATCTGCCACCTCGCAGTCCACCGTGACAGCGACCGGGACGCGCTGCTGATGGACAGGCTCCCTTCGAGCCGCCGGGTCACCTCGATCACCGCGCACCGCATGCTGCGGCTGTTCAAGGGCGGACCGACCACCTGGGACGGCCCCACTTCCGCGCTGAGCCGGGACCAGATGGACGCACTCGCGCCCTCGTACCCGCCCCCTCACCCCCAGGCGGCAGCGGTGGAACTCACCGACCTCGACCACGTCCTGCTCGCCGCGTTGAACCGCGACGGCCGCGCGCCGCACGCAGCGCTCGCCGTGGAGGCCCGGTGCCATGAGTCGACGGTGCGCCGCCGCATCGCGCACCTGCGCACGGCCGGAGCGCTCTTCTTCGTGCTGGACGTGGACGAGCGTCTCCTGGGCAACCCGGCCGGAACCACCATCTGGATGTCGGTGCAGCCCTCGCAGCTCGCCGCCGCCGGAGCCGCGCTGGCGGGCCACCCCGAAGTGGCATACGCCGCCGCCACCACGGGGCGGACCAACCTCCTGGCCAACGTCCTCTGCAACGACGACGAGTCCCTCTACGTGTACCTCTCCGACCGCATCGGCACTCTCCTGGGCATCGACACGGTCGAGACCGCCCCGATCATCCGCACTCTCAAACGCGACGGCTCCGTCACACGCAACCACGGCCTCGGGATGGGTGAGCGCCGTTGATCGTGTGGCCGGGGCCTCCGGCAGGCCGCGCGCTGAACGCCCCCGCATCGATGTGAGCGGCTACACGGAACTCATCCGTCACGGTGCCGAACTCCGGCTCCTCCAGCGGATTCAGTCTCACCTTTCGGGCGGGTCCGTCCTTCGAAAGTGAGCGCCGTGTCGGCCCGTGGGCGATCGAGTTGGACTGGCCGAGCATCGGGACCAATGCAACATCTCCAGGGCAGTGTCGCGTGCTCGCTTCCGTTGAGTCCAAGAATGTGCGCGATCTTCGCAGCGATCTCCGCAATGTCGGCGGGGCGACTGGTGTCGACGGTCAGCAACGGACCGCCCAGCTTGAGTGGGCCCGGGTACGTGGCACGAATGGCGGCAACGCGCTCGGCGAGAGCGGCCGCGGCCCGGCGCAGGCCGACTGGCCGACGTTGGCACGGAACAGGTACGGACAGCCGCTCCCCGCATCGATCGCACCCCGGCCGCGCCACGCCCGCGTGAGCCGGGTCAGTCGAGTGCGCGCAGTACCAGCCTCGCCACTCCCGTGATCCCCCGTCCGATCCACCGGAGCAGTCCCGTCTCCACCGCCAGCTCGGCGGCATCCGCAGCTACGTCCGCACGGTCCTCACCGGAACGGCACCGCGAACAGGAACGAGGCCAACTCTTCTTTTGTGCACTGCACTTTCTACATATTGCCATATCCGCATTCTGCCCTGGTCGGTCTGCGGGCCAGCCACAGCACCGACCACCCCTGCGCCGCTCCGAGACCGGCCCTCACTGCGACCTCGCTCCGCAAGCATGCCGAGCAACTGGAGATGTGCGCCGGCCCCGGCCCGGCCGGGGGCCGGGCCGGGGCAGTGTGCGTTACGGGCGCGGTATCTCTGTGGTGACCTGGTCATACCGGACGAGACGAGGGGTGAAGGAATACGAGGGATGTCTCTCCTGGAGACGTGCCGTGGCATCGTCGAGATACGCCCACATGTCGGTGGGGTCGGCGCCGACGCCGAAGGTCGCGTCGTTCAACACCTCCATGTCGGGACTCGCGATGTATGCCACGTACTTGAGGGTCTGACTGCCACCGGCCATGGATGCTTCGGTCTCCTTCAAGGTGCTGTGTGGTGTGTTCTCGTCCCTGCCGCCCGTGGTGTCTGCGGCCTGCGCTGTTCCGGTTGTCGTGAGAAGTGTCGATGCGGCAACTGCGCCGGTGGCACTCAAGAGCGCTCGCCGGGAAATGTCTGACACAGTCCTCCCCCTGCCCTGGTGGCCCCTCACTGCGGGGGCTCGCGGCTGACGTTACAGCCACGTCTTCGCAGTGGAAGGACCAATGCGGTGACTCGGATCCCGGTTCCGGGGACTCTTCCGCGGGTGGCTCCGTACGCGGCAGAGGGTTCTGGCCCGGCTTTCATGCAGTCGCCACGGTGGATGACGGCTGAGCGCCCGGGCGGCTTGCGAAGTCGCCCGAGAACAGGCTGTGGTCAGTACGGCCGGGCTGACGGTCCGGGCCGTGGACAAGGCCGTGCCCCGGTTGAAGGAGCTGTTGATCCTGGCGATCACGGACATCGCGATGCGGTCGGTGGACGTGAACATCGAGATGGGGCGTGCTGGCGCGCAAGGCATCACACACGAGAACCGCGACCGGCCCCGACAACCGGCGGGAGATCTCCGGAGCGTTGTTCAGCCGACCGGTTGCGTCGCCGCGTGCGGCCGTACCGCCGGTTCGAGCGCAGATAGCTCCACATATGCGATGCCTGGCCACCCGTCTCCTCCCAGAACAGCACCGCGCCGTCGCACCTTTCGAGTGGCAGCGCGTACGGCGTCGCCTGTGCCGGCACGATGCGATTGATCACCCCGCCGATCAGCCGGCCTTCGGTGCGACCGGGACGCCAGCACTCCCACGACGGGGTGGTCGGCAGCGCACCGATCGCCTCGTCACTGGTCTGCAGTCTCAAGTAGAGCTTCTCAAGCACCGCTTGGCGTGCTGCGGGCGCGGCCTGCCAGTGCCCGCCGAGTCCAGGGGTGGCCAGGTCGGCATGGAAGCCGACCAGACCCGTGCGCGCATGGAGCACCAGATGCAGCAGTGAGATGTCGCTGTGACCGAGGATCGGCTTGGGGTCGGCAGCGATCGCCTCGACGTCGATCAGGTCGAGGTAACCGAGCGCCGTCTGGCCGCCGTCATACGCGATGATCGCGCGCACCTCGGGATCACGCAGCAGTCCGTTGAACTCCTCGGCGATCTCCACCGGCCGAGCCGCACCCCATCAGTTGCGCCGCCCTGCTTCGAGGTGCGGTGCCCGGCGCACACGGAATCCCATCCGCTCAAGCACGACCACTGCCTGCTCAAGATCGGGCTCGTAAGCGGTGTGGAGCGGCCCGGACAGCGACGCGACGGCGAGATCTCCGGGCCCAAGAGCGCGAGGCCGAAGCAGTTGAGGCAGTTGAGGCAGTTGAGGCAGTACGGAACCAGTCACCGACGCCGTCGGAACGATCGAGGCCGATCGGGCCGTTGCCGCCGGTGATCTCGGTCCGCAGGTCCACAAGTCCGCAGGTCCGCAGTGGCGAAGGTCGCAGGGAACCGCGCGGCGTCGTTCCGTCTTCGTTGACTGCCGTGAGCACGGGCGTGCCTTCCCAACCGGCGCAAGATCACCCCGCGGCACGACCGAGACGACGATCGGACGAGGTGACAGCCATGCGGGAGGACAAACCCCAGGGCTTACGCTCCCGCACATGACCAAGTTCTTCGCCACCGTGTGCCTGCCGCCGACCGCGCCTCGGAAAGTTCCACAGGCGATAGCTGCCACCATGGCGCCCTACGATACCGACCTCACCGAGGAATGGAATCCGGTCGGACACTGGGACCGGTGGGCCATCCACTCCAGCGCGGGCAACGCCTACCTCGTGCTGCCTCCGCACGACGGCGACCGCAGGCTCGTCACGGCCTCGACCGTGCCGCGCAGGAAGGCGAAGCTTGATGTTCTCGGGCCGCTGGAATGCTACGGCGGGCCTCGGGGGCTGCTCGACTTCGACGGCATGCGGCAACGAGCAGCGCGTACGCATGACGCCCTGCTCGCCGCCTGGACCGAGCTGACCGCGCTGCACCCGCCGGCCCGCCCGCTCGCCGACTTCCTCGCCCGCCACGAGGCCGATCCTGAAAGATACTCACCGGCAGATGCCAGGAAGGAGCATCTGGCCCAGCCGCTGGTGCAGGACGTGGCCCGGCGGGCCGTCGCGGAAGACCCGCACTTTGACACGTCGTTCCTGCTCAACGACCCGGTCGCATATTTTGCGCAGGAGCACGAGGAAGCCCGGCTGTGGTCGGTCCGGTGCGCCGTGCCCGGCTTCGCGCTGGTCACCCTTGATGGCTCGTGGACGGACGCGGGCACAGACGGCTACTGGGAACAAGCCAACCGCTATCTCGACGGTCTCGACGCCGAGGCCGTCGTCATCGACCTGCTCTGTCACTCCTGAGCCGTCGGAGCGGGCCGGACCAACGGAGGCCCGGCCCGGGGAGGGCGAGGATCACGAGCGGGTGCTTGCTGACGTCGCTGCGCACGGTCGCCGGCCGGCGGCGTACTCCCTGCACTTCGGTGAACCCTCACGCAGCGCGGATGTCACCCCCCCTACCTGCCGCCCGCGGCCGGGGAGTCCGTCACCGCCGACGGGATCCACGGCCCGGCCATCCGGAACGCCGCCATCGCGGATCAGCGCTCCCCCGCCCTGACCGCGGACGGCGTCATCGGCCCGAATACCTGCAACAAGCTGGTCCGTTCCGAGTCCGGCCACGGCGTCGGCCCCGCTCCCACGTCAACGGTCACAGGCTCGACCTGCGCACGCGTGACGAGGGCAACCGCGTGGCCGACCGGATCAGGACCACCCAGCGCGAGGGCGCTCCCCGGGACGAGAACGCCCGCTGTCGCTGCACTCTCGACGGCATCTCCGCCAAGTACGTCTACGAGGTCCCCGCGGCGGCGTCTCCGGAGGCCCCCTCGCAGCGCCACAAGAATGTCAAGACGTGACTTGACGTGATCTCAGGTGGGGACCAGGCGGGAACCGGAGTCGCCGGCCCGTCATCCCTGCATGTGCCCCTCTGGCGCCGGTGGAGCCGAGTCGCGTCCCGCCTGCGGGGTCTGCTGCGAGGCCGGCGTGGCGAGGCCGGCGAGCATGAGGCCGAAGGCTCGGGCCACACGTGCGTCGAGTTCGTCGACGGGGATGCCGGTGTCGCGGGCGTAGGCCTCCCGGAAGATGACATAGCCCATCTGTGCAGCGGCGGTCATGACATGAGCGGCGAGGACATCGGCGTCTTCGGGCAGTGAGCCGTCGGCCTGGTCCCGTTGCAGGGCCTGGATGGTCAGGGCGAGCCGGGGCAGCGGGCTGAAGCTGTCGTCGCGGTCGAGTGCGAGCAGCGCTTCGAGTTTGACGAGCTCCGGCTCACCGAGGCGGTGGCGGAACATCGCAAGGCGCCGCTCGGTGAACGGCTGCTCCCAGTGGCTGTCCCGGTCCTCGGTCTGGTTCTCGACGAGGTCGGCAGCCGCGGCGCGGAGCAGGGACTGGCGGGTGCCGAAGTACTGGTAGATCTGTCCGTGGTTGACGCCCGCCTCAGCGGCGATCTCGCGGAGGTTCACCCCGGCAAGGACTCCGTCGCGCTGGAGCAGGGTGCGTGCGGCAGCGAGCAGATCCGCCTCCGTCTCCTCCCTGCTGCGACGACGGCGCCGCTTCTTGCCCGTCTCGGCCCGATCGGCCTCGCGCGCCTGGCTCTCGGTCATGTGCTGCTCCCCGTCCGTCCTGGATGAATCTTCGCGCCTCAGCCCTTGCCGCGCCGAGACGACCACTCTATGGTCCCACTAACAACGTTTCGTTAATAACGAAACGTGAATAGTGTGCGAAGGGGCACCCATGTCGACACTCCCTCTGGCGGGCATACGCGTCCTCGACCTGTCCACCGTGCTGGCCGCACCGGTCACCGCGACATTCCTCGGAGACTTCGGCGCCGAGATCGTCAAGGTCGAGGATCCCGGCCGCGGTGACTTCACCCGCGGCACGACCCCGGGCGCCCGGTCCCCGTACTGGGCCCAGGAGGCCCGCAACAAGAAGTCCGTCACTCTCGACCTGCGCACCGAGGCCGGGCAGCAGATCGTGCGCCGGCTCGTGCCTCACTTCGACGTGGTCATCACCAACTACCGGCCGCCGACACTCAAGTCCTGGGGCCTGGACCCGGACACCCTGCGGGAACTCGCGCCGGACACGGTCCTCGTGTACGTGACGGGATACGGGCTGACCGGCCCGTACAGCGACCGCGGTTCCTTCGACCGGATCGCGAGCGCGTTCGCCGGCCTGACCTACGTCACCGGAGACGAGGACCGTCCGCCGGTGCGCAGTGGGTATTCGACGATCGACTACATGGCCGCCTATCTGGGGGCGTTCTCGGTGGTCACCGCGCTGTACCACCGGGACACCACGGGCGGCGGTGGACAGGTGATCGACCTGGCGCTGTACGAGGCGGGGTTCAGAGCATCCGAGGACGCGCTCGCCGCGTACGCAACGACCGGCAAGGTGCGGGAGCGCCTCGGCAACCGGAACCCTCAAATCGTGCCCGCCAGCGACTTCACGGCCTCCGACGAGCGGCGCGTGTCGATCCACGCCGGCACCGACGCCCTCTTCGGGCGGCTCGCCGTCGTCATGGGCCGTCCGGAGCTGGCGGTGGATCCCGCGTACGCCACACGAGCGGCACGTGCCGAACACGCGGATGCCCTGTACGCGCTGATCGCCGACTGGGCCTGCGGTCATTCGGCGGACGAGGTGACGAAACTGCTGAGCGATGCCGGGATCCCGGCATCGCCGCTGATGAGCGTCGCGGACATCGCCGCCGACGCGCACTACCGGGAGCGGGGCACGCTCGTCACAGTCGACGACCCCGACTTCGGGCAGCTCCTGATGGTCGCCCCCCTGCCGAAGATGTCGAAGACTCCGGGCAGCATCCGCTCCACCGGCCCGGCGCTCGGCGAGCACAACACCGAGGTCTACCAGGATGTGCTCGGCCTCGGCGAGGACGAACTCGCCGAACTGTGCGCCCGTGGCGTGATCTGAACCTCCCCACCTTCCCGCCCTCTTTCCTTCGGGAGGTCACGCACCCATGGCCGTCACCTTGCAGTCCTCCGCGCTCGGGATGCGTCTCGACCGGCTCCCGCTCAGCACGTTCCACCGTCGCCTGGTCGTCGCCCTGGCCGGGATGATCCTCTTCGAGTGGGTGGAGACGTACGCTTTCGCGTTCGTCGCCCCCGCCCTGCGCGAGCAGTGGGGCATGCCACTGTCCACGGTCGCCGTCGTGGCCGGAGTCGGTCAGCTCGGCGCCTTCGCCGGGGGTGTGCTCGGCGGCTACCTCGCCGACCGGATCGGCCGCCGGCGCACCATGCTGGCGTGCGTCACCCTCTACTGCGTCGCCACCGTCGGCTGCACCCTGGTCCAGAACCCGTGGCAGCTGATCACCGCCCGCACCGCGGCCCACTTCGGCGCCCAGGGGATGGCCGTGGCCGCCATCGTCGTCCTCGCCGAATTCGTCCCCGCCGCAGCCCGGGGGCGCCTGCAGACGTACAAGGTGGCGGTCGGCTCGCTCGGCATCCCGATCGCCGCCTGGGCCGGCTACTTCCTGGTGCCCATGGGGACGTGGGGATGGCGAGTCGTCTTCGGCCTCGGACTGTTCGGCGTCGTCTTCGCCTGGCTGATCCGCCGCTGGGTTCCTGAAAGTCCTCGCTGGCTCGCCTCCCGCGGCCGGATCGCCGAGGCCGAGGACATCGTGCGATCGATCGAACTCCAGTGCGGAATCCAGCACCCGGACGACGGGCCGGCAGCCCGCTCGGCAGCCGGTCCCGCCGCACCCGCGACGTCGCCCGCAACGGTCACCGCCGCCGCCACGCCTCGCCCCCGGATCGCCGAACTCTGGGCCGGTGCCAATCGCCGGAACTTCCTCGTCGTCACCACCATGTGGGTGACCGGCCTGCTCGCCTACTCCGCCTACAACACCTGGACGCCCACACTCCTCGCAGAGACCGGACTCGACCTCGACGACACCCTGCTGCTGTCCGCCGCCCTCGCCACAGCCGCCCCGCTGGGCGCACTTGCCGCCGTCCCGCTCATCGACCGCTGGGACCGGCGTCGTAGCCAGCTCGCCCTCGGAGTCCTGTCCGCCGCCGCTCTCGTACTGTTCTCGGCCGTCCGCGCCCCCACCGCCGTAGTGGTGTTGGGCTGCCTGGTCAGCCTGCTGTTCCAGATGGCCGTGCCCTTCCTCCAGGTGTACTCGGCCGAGCTCTTCCCCACCCCGATCCGGGCGCTGGGCTCCGGCACCGCCAATGCCCTGTCGCGGATCTTCAACTTCGCCGCGCCCATGCTCGTCGCCGCCGTCTACACCGGCGCCGGCTACACCGCCGTCTTCGTCCTGCTCGCCGCACTCAGCGCCACCGGCGGCCTCGTCGCCGCCCGTTACGGCCCCCGAACCACCGGCGTCAGCCTCGAAGCCACCACACCCTGAAGCCGCCCAGCCGCACAAGGAGCCCACCACGCCATGACCGACCTGTCCTTCGCCTCCGCCACCGAACTCACGGGTCTGATCCGAAGCCGGAACCTGTCACCCACCGAGCTCGTGCGCCACACCCTCGACCGGATCGCCACCGTCGACACGACGGTCAACTCCGTCGTCGCCCTCGCCCCCGAGCGGGCGCTCGCCGAAGCCGCCACCCTGGAACGGCGCCTCGCTCGCGGCGAGGATCCGGGGCCGCTCGCCGGCCTCCCGATCCTCGTCAAGGACCTCGAAGACGCGGAAGGCCTCCCCACCGCCCGCGGTACCCGCGCCTACCAGGACCGTCCGCCCGCCGCACGGGACAGCGTCCACGTCGCCCGGCTGCGCGCCGCCGGCGCCCTGGTGATCGGCAAGACGAACACGCCGCCGCTCGGCGCGGCCGTCCACACGGCCAATGAGGCCTTCGGCACCACCCGCAACCCGTGGAACCCCGAGCGGACACCCGGCGGTTCCAGCGGCGGCTCGGCCGCGGCCGTCGCCGCCGGAATCGTCGCCCTGGCCACCGCCGGAGACGGCGGCGGCTCCACCCGTATCCCCGCCGCCCTGTGCGGGATCGTCGGTCTCAAGCCGTCCCGCGGCCGCATCCCTCACGGCCCCTGCCGGATGCCGGTGTGGCCCCAGCACGCCTGCCTGACGGGCATGGCCCGCACCGTGCAGGACACCGCCCTGCACCTCGACGTCGCCGCCGGCCACCACCCCACCGACCCCAATTCGCTGCCCGCGCCCGTCCTCTCCTACCGCGACGCCCTCGGGACGCCGCTGCCCGCCCTGCGCATCGGCGTCCTGCGCACCCTCGGCATCGCCACCCCCCGACCCGAGATCCTCGGGGCCCTCGACCACGCGGCCGGCCTGCTGCGCGACCAGGGGCACGATGTACGGGACGACGAGTCGCCCCTGCCCGGCGCCCACGAGTTCCCCGCGCCGTTCCAACTCCGGCAGCAGGTGCTGGCGTACGCCCGGCTCCTCGATGTCCACGACGACTTCGCCCGGCGCCGCGACGCCTTCGAGCCGTGGTTCGCCGACCTCCTCGACGCAAGTCGCTCCCTGACTCCGGCCGACCTGGCCGCGTACTGGGCCCATCGCGCCCGCCTCGACCACTGGGCCGCCGACCTCTTCGACCGGTACGACCTGCTGCTCATGCCGACCACTCCCACCACCGCGTGGCCGGCCGAGGGCCCCGACGTGGCTGCGGCCGTCCGGAAGAGGGTCCTGCCCATCTCCTACACCGCCGTCTTCAACGACACCGGCCACCCCGCCATCAGCGTCCCCGCCGGAACCGCCCCGGACGGCCTGCCCCTCGCCGTCCAGCTCATCGCTCCCCACCACCGCGACGAACTCGCCCTCACCGCCGCGCACACGATCGAGACCGCGCTCGGGACACCCCGCCCGCCCGCCTTCACCTGAAACGCAACGGGCAGCCCGCCTCGTCCCTCGGCTCTCGGGCCGGGAAGCCCGCTGGGCAGCACCGGACAGACCTCGACCGATTCGGGACGCACCGGTGGCGGACAGCTTCGGAGGCGGTCCGGTGGAAGCACGCCGCGTCATGGCCGGATGGCCGGTCGTTGACGCTGTTGTGGCTGCGCGTGGAGTATCTCGTCGGTGTCATGGGTGGGTCCGGGTTGACCGGCGGCCCGGCGTCCTTCGTCGTGGGCGGCACCGCCGTGGCCGACGCCCGGCCGCCGGGCGACATTTCATCTGCAAGGGGCGCTGCGGGAGGGGGTGCCCGGCCCCTGTCACCGGAGTGTTCCGTCGAACCTCCGTCAGAGGCGGACGACGACCAGTGCGATGTCGTCACGGCCGCCACTGGCGAGGCCGAGGCGCGCCAGAACGGTATCGGCCAGCTGCTCCGTGCCGAGTCGGCCGCACTCGCTGAGCACACTCGTCAGGCGGGCCAGGCCGACGTCGATGTCTTCGCCTCGGCGCTCGATCAGTCCGTCGGTGTAGAGCACGAGGGTGTCTCCGGACCTGTAGGAAAGGCTCGCCTGAGGCCGGGGAACGTGCTGGAGACGGGCGCCGAGCGGCGGGTCGGTCGCCTGGTCCAGGAGTACCCAGCCGCCGTCGGGGCCCACGAGTACCGGCGGCGGGTGACCCGCACTGCTGTAGGAGATCAGGCGGCTTCGGGTGTCGATGATCGCCTTGAAGGCGGTGGTGCCCAGAGCCCCTTCGACGGACCGGGCGTACAGGCCGAGAACCTCCAGGGCCTGGGCCGGGCGTTCCAGGGCACGGACGGCAGCGGACAGTGCGCTGCGGAGCATCCCCATGACGGCCGCAGCCTCAAGGCCGTGGCCGATGACGTCGCCGACCGCGAGGGCGAGCCGGTCGGGCGGAATGTCGACGACGTCGTACCAGTCGCCGCACACGTTCAGGGAGCCGGTGGCGGGCAGGTAGCGCACCGATACATCACGGTGGTGGGCCAGGTCGGGGGCATGGAGCATGGCTTCCTGCAACGTGACGGCCACCTCGCGTTCGCGGGTGTGAGCCTGCCGCAGCTCCTCGTTCAGCCGCTGCAGCTCCCGCGCCCGTGAGTACAGCTCCGCCTCCAGCGCCTGTGCCTCCTCCAGACGCTCCCCCACCCAGGCACGGGTGGGGTGTGTGGCATGGTGCGCCTTGACGAACTCGGTGACGTCCTCAACCCGGTGGATGATGTAGGCCACCTGCCCGTCCGGGCCCAGCACGGGGGTGTTCACCGGGGACCACCAGCGTTCCTCGAACGTTCCCGGCCGGCTCACGACGGGGATGTCGTACTTCTGCAACGCCATCGTGTCGGCCTGGCGGGTGGCCAGCACCCGGTGCAGGGACGCGCCGAGATTGCGGACGCCGTCGGCCTCCGGGTCGGCGGGATTGTCCGGGAACGCGGTAAAGATGTGGAGGCCGAGCAGGCCCTTCCGTGTGCGTCCGGTGACCTCCAGATAGGCATCGTTCACATCGACGATCACCATGTCCGGCCCGAGAACCAGATAGGGGCTCGGAGTGGCGGCGAACAGAGCCGTGTGATCAACCGCTGGGACCACCCGTGCCACGCTCCCTTCCCGCCCTCGCCTGCTCCCCTCTTCAATCTACGGGCCGCCCTGCAACTGCGCCCTCTGTCACCCGCCGGGTGTCCACGGGAAGGGCGGACGGACCAGTGGCTGGTCGGGTCATGCTTTGCCGGGCTGCGTCGAAGGGTCTCGCTCCGTGGCACCCCGCTCCCGGAGGCGGGCGGGTGCGGAACGTGGTGGCTGCGGATCCTGCGCTCCGGCTTCGCGGATCCCGTGCTCCGGCGTCCTCGTCGCCGAGTTTCTGAGGCGCGACGGCTCGGACCGGCACCGATCCGTTCACCAGTCCCGGGCCGACGCCCGCAGCGATCACTGCTGAGGGCCGGCGTCCCCGGGAGGCAGAAGCGCACGGTCCCGCCAGGCGCGCTCCCACTGACGGGTCAGCGCCGGATAGACGATCCGGTGGCGGAAGGGTGCGACAAGGGCCATGTACAGCCGTCCGAACCAGCCGTTGGGTTTGACCAGGACCGCCATCCGCAGCTCGTGGTCGCCGTCACCGGACAGCACCCACCCGAGGTGCATGAGGGTATGGACGGTCTTGTTCGCCAGTTCGTGGACGCACTCGTCGTCGAGCTCGTACACGGGGGTGAACGGGCTGCCGCCGGAGTCGGGCGTGTCCACGGTCTCGCGGAGGTCGTGCGGCAGGCGGTCACGCAGCGACCGGACCCGCGCCCCGAGGCCGGACTTGGGCTTGTCCCATCCGAGCAGGGCACCGAGCTTCCAGCGCACCGCGAACAGGAACCGGACCGCAGGGGTCTGCTTGGCGACGCCGCCGCCCGACCGCATCGCGGCGAGCATCACGGGGAAGTCGCCCGGCCCGGCGCCGGGGGTGCGGAAGGACCACACGTCCTCGGTCTCGAAGTCGCGGGTGAGCGCGTGGATCCGCCACGGCTGGTCGGTGTGGGAGGTGTGCGGAAGTTTCATGGCCGCTGCCGCCGTTCCTGTCGTGGGGCGCCGTCCAACAGCCCCGTTATACGCTTACGTATAAGACGAGGCTAGATCGGTTGTACGGTTGCGTATATCCGATGGATGAGTGAGGTGGGACACAACGTGGGCGCTGCTCGTACACCGCGCGACGCGTGGGTGGAGGAAGGGCTGCGGGCGCTTGCCGGCCATGGCCCGGACGCCGTCAGGGTCGAGGCGCTGGCGAAGCGGCTCGGCGTCACCAAAGGCGGTTTCTACGGGTACTTCGCCGATCGTGGCGCGCTGCTGGAGGCGATGCTGGACGCCTGGGAGCAGGAGAGCACCGACGAGGTGATCGACCGGGTGGAGCGCGAGGGCGGCGACCCGAGGACCAAGGCCCGGCGTGCGGGCATGCTCACCTTCTCCAGCGACCGGCTGCTCCCCATCGACCTCGCGGTCCGTGACTGGGCCCGGCGCGACGAGGCGGTCGCCGAGCGCCTGCGGCGGGTGGACAACCGGCGCATGGACCTGTTGCGCGAGATGATCGGCACCTTCTGCTCCGATCCCGACGAGGTCGAGGCCCGCAGCCTGATCGCCTTCTGCGTGGCGATCGGACGCCACTCCCTCGCCGCCGATCACGAGGGCCGCACCCGGGACGAGGTTCTCGCCCGCGCCGGCGACCTCATCCTCAGCCGCACCGGCACCGGCACACGGTAGGACCGCCAGGCCTCGCCCTGCGGAGCCCCCCAGGGAAGCCGGTGGCCGGTCGGCAGCGGCATACCAACAGCGCCCGATCGCGTCGCGCCGGCGCCCCATCCCGCAACTCCCCTACTGGCGGCTCGCGTTCAGCAGCAGGGGAAGCGGCTGTCGCCGGCGCCGGGAGCTCAGGCTTGGCAGGAGTCAGGACTCGGAGCCCCAGCGGACACGGACGGACTTCCACGGAAGAACACGAGGCTTGAGCACCACGACATCGAGCCGACCTCCGCGTTGGAGGAGGCCGGCGGGTGCGCCGGGGCCCGGGCACGATGTCCATCCGGCCGGCCCCCGTTCGAGACGGGTGCATGCCGGATGGCCGGTGCCCCTTGCAGTTCCTAACCTCGCATCATGATCCTTCGTCGTTCGTGGTTGTCAGCCGCGGTGCTGGCGCTGGCCGTGTCATCTCTGCCGCCCGTTGCGGCCGCAGCCGCGCCACGCCCATCCGGCACGGCGTGGTCGGTGCAGCGTGACGCCGACGCGCTGCGGGACACCGGCGTCACCGGGGTGGCGGTCCGCCTGGAGACCCCGCGCGGGACGGTCACGGCCCGCTCCGGGGTGGGGGATCCGGTCACTGGCCGCCCGGTCCCGAGGGACGGCTTCCTGCGACTGGGCAGTACCACCAAGACGTTCGTCGCCACCGTCATGATGCAGCTGGTGGGCGAAGACCGGATCTCCCTCGACCAGACGGTGGAGCAGCTGCTGCCCGGGGTCGTGTCCGGCGCGGGAAACGACGGCCGGACCATCACCGTCCGCGACCTGCTGCGGCACACCAGCGGCCTGCCCGACTACATCTACGACGTCTTCCCCAGCCCCAGTGCCCAGACCTACTTCGCCGACCGGTGGCGTGCCTACGAGCCCGAAGAGCTGGTGGACCTGGCCATGCGCCATGAACCCGTCTTCCCGGCAGGCACCCGCTGGGCGTACTCCAACACGAATTACGTGCTCGCCGGAATGATCATCGAGAAGATCACGGGCCGCACCTGGGAACAGCAGGTCCACAGCCGCATATTGCGTCCGCTCGGCCTGCGGCACACCGACACCCCCGGCACCCGGCCCTTCCTTCCGTATCCGCACGCGGCCAACCATCAGCAGTTCGCCGTGGACGAACCACTGGTCGACACCACGATCCCCTACCGTCCCTTCGACAGCGGGGCCGACGGCTCGATGACCGGAACGGCCCGCGACCTCAACCGTTTCTTCGCCGCACTGGCGAGTGGGCGGCTGCTGAAGCCCGCCGAGCTCGCAGCCATGCGGTCCACTGTGCCCGTGCCGCAGGACAGCGGTCACCCGGAAGGCACCCGGGACGGCCTGGGCCTGTTCTTCACACCCCTGTCCTGCGGCGGCGGCTACCTCGGACACGGAGGGAGCGGCTTCGGATATGTCGTCCGGGCAGCGACGACCGTGGACGGTCGACGCGCCGTCACCGTCTCCGCGCACAGCCGCTCCGCGGACCCGCGAACCGCAGCCCGGCAGGAGGACGCACTGCGCACACTCATCGACCACGCCCTGTGCCGCACCACCTGAGCCTCCACTCGGCACAGCGGTGAAGCCCGGAGCGAAGGGTGCGGAGCACAGGGCGAAAGGCAGGCTCACCGCAGAGGCGGGGCGCCGCTCATACTGAGTGGTGGGGCAGGAGAGCAGCGGCGAGTTCGCGCCACTCGCGCTCCGGCAGAGCGGTGGCGTCGGCGGTGAGCACTTGCAGGCAGACGTGGTCGGCTCCCGCGTCCAGGTGCTCCTGAACGCGTCTGCGGATCGCTTCGGCGTCCCCTTGGGCGACGAGCGCGTCCACCATCCGACGGCTCGGTCCGCCGACGATGTCCTCGTCGTTGAAGCCGAGTCGCCGGACGTTCGCTTCCTGATGCGGTGCCGAGAGGTAGCCGGCGACGTGTTCTGTGGCCACTTGGCGGGCGCGGCTCAGGTCGGCGTCGAGCACCACTGCCTGTTCCACGGCGAGGAAGGCGTCCGGCCCCATGATCCGGCGCGCCCGTGCGGTGTGGTCGGTGGACACGAAGTAGGGGTGTGCGCCCCAGGTGTGTTCGGCGGCCAGCTGGAGCATCTTCGGCCCGAGGGCGGCCAGTACGCGGCGCGGGGCCGGGTCCGCCAGGGGTCCGTGGGCGGGTACCGCGTCCATGGCCTGCAGGTAGGCGCGCATGGTGGTCACCGCTCTGCCGCGGGCCGGTACGGGATAGCCGTCCAGTTCGTGGACGGTGTCGTCGACGCGATGTCCGCCCAGGCCCAGTACGTAGCGGCCGGGGAACGCCTCGCCCAGCGCACGTGTCGCGGTAGCGGTGGCGATCGGATCCCGGAACGCGATGTTGGCGATGCCGGAGGCGACGACGATGCGCTGTGTCGCCGACAGCAACAGCCATGCCTGGCCCACCGTGTCCCGGCCGAAGGCCTCCCCGAACCAGATGGCCCCGAATCCCAACTCCTCGATCTCCGCGGCCGATTCCCGTACCCGCCCGGCCGGCTGCCCCTCGTAGGCGAAGGTCCAGATCCCGACCCGTCCCAGCTCGGTCTGCCCGCTGTTCGTCATCCGCACTCCTCAGGCCACACATTCCGGAGAGGTTCTCCGTTTGATGGGCGCTACTATACGGAGAACCACTCCGCTTGGCTGGCCCGAACTCGACCGGAAGGCGGGACGATGACGACCACACCCGGACACGTCCCCGAGCGACGTCCGCGGCGTACCGATGCGCGACTCAACCGGGAACGTCTCATCGCCACGGCGCAGGAGGTATTCGCCGAAGCCGGACCGGAGGCGTCCCTCAACGAGGTCGCCCGCCGGGCCGGCGTCGGCCCGGGAACCTTGTACCGTCACTTCCCGAACCGCTCCGCACTGCTGACCGCGATCCTCAAGGACCGGATCGAGACGCTGTGCGAGCTGGCCGGGACGCTGTCCTCCTCGGAATCCGCCGATGACGCGCTGACGCACTGGCTGCGCGCATTCCTCACCCACGCCAGGGTCAACCAGGGGCTGGGAGGCGCGTTGATGGTCGGGGAGCCGGTCGCGCCGGGGTTCGACTGCCATCGGCTGATCCTGAACACGGCAGCCGAACTTCTTGCCCGGGCCCAGCGGCGGGGAACGGCACGCGCCGACCTGACCGCCGACGACCTGGTCCAACTGGTCGTCGGGATTGCGCTGTCCACAGCTCGCAGCCACGACGCGGAACAGCCCGAACGGCTGCTCACCCTGGTGCTCGATGCCACGTACGGGGCACCGCTTCAGCACGAGTGAGCCGGAGCGCGGCGGTTGTCACCCGGGCGGAATCCCTCCGTCAGGCACCGTGCTGCCGGGCCGACGCGATACCCGCCCGTACCGCTTCCAGCAGGGCTTCCAGGCCCTGCGCCCGTTGCCATTCCTCGGCCGAGTGGTGCCATGTGTGCTCCGACGCCGGGGCTTCGGGCGAACCGGCGACGATCACGACGGTCCACCGCCCCTTCCGGTCAGGGCCCGTGACCCGCAGGTCCATGTTCCGGATGTGGAACCGCCGTGGATGGCTGCCGAAGACCTCCAGGATCCGGCCGTCGAACGTGTAGAACTCTCTACCTGCCCTGGCCGTGATCTCGTCGGTCATGGGGTGACGCTACACGCAGGAAACCGCAGCTGTCAGGCCCCCGGCCGCCGGGAGCGACGACCGTGACCGAGACCGTGGTGACACCCGCGAGGAGTCTGCCGCGGCTCCGCTCGATGTCGCGCCACCGGCCGTCCGGGGCGGCGCTGGGGGCCACGTCCCTGGTGTTGCGAAGCGAACCCGGCATGGGCAAGGGCAAGCAGTGTGACGAGCCCCGGCAGCACCGGCGTCGTCATGACGTGACCGGGCAGGGCAAGGACGTACGGGGTGAACATGCCGAGGCGTGCGGCCCCGGGGTGCTCCGCGCCGGGCCGCGGTCACCGAACGCAGTGCCCTCCGGGGATGCGGACACGCGGATCCCGGGGGGCACTGCGTTCGAGTGAGGTGGCCTGCGTCAGCCGTTGCGCGCCGGGTCAGTGCCTCATGCCATTGCCGCCCGGGCCGTGACCGCGTCCGCCGGATCCCAGCCGGCTCGTGGCACCGAGGCCAGCAGCAGCCGGGTGTACGGGTCCTGCGGACCGGCCAGCACCTCGGCCGTCGGTCCTTGCTCCACCACCGTTCCGCGGCGCATCACCAATACCTCGTCCGTGATGTGGTGGACGACCGCCAGGTCGTGGCTGACGAAGACCAGAGCCACCCCGGTGTCCCGGCGGATCTCGCTCAGGAGCTGAAGGATCTGCGCTTGGATCGACACGTCCAGCGCGGCCACTGCCTCGTCGAGGACCAGGACCTTCGGCTCGACCGCCAGCGCCCGTGCGATGGCCAGCCGTTGCCGCTGGCCGCCGGAGAGGCCGTGTGGCCTGGCCTCCGCCTCCCGGGCGCCGAGCCCCACCCGGTCGAGCAGCCCGTCGGCCACGGTCGTCGCCCGGCCGTGCAGACGCAGGGCCGTGGTGAGGCACTGGCGGGCGGTGAGCCGGGGGTCCAGGGAGACATAGGGGTCCTGGAACACCATCTGGATCTCCCGGGCCCGTGCCAACCGGGCCTCCCGGCGGCGCGGGGTGCGCGGGGCGCGGGGCCGTCCGTCGACGGCGATGCTGCCCGCGTCCGGCCGTACGAGACCGACCAGCATCCGGGCCACGGTCGACTTGCCGGACCCGGACTCGCCGACGATTCCGAGTGAGCCGCCCGCCGGGACGGTGAAGGTGATGCCGTCGGCAGCGGTGAGGCGGCCTCCGCCGGGCAGCCCGTATGTCTTGCGCAGTCCGTCCACGGCCAGCAGCGGTGCGGTCTGCGGTAGTGCGGTGGTCATCGGTCATTCCTCCTTTCGGTGCCCGGCCCCGACAGCACGGGCAGGCGGCGGCAGGTCGCGGCGCCCTCGCCGTCCAGCGTCACCGGCTCGGGCCGCCAGGTCGAACACTCCGGTTCGGCATCCGGGCAGCGGTCGGCGAACTCGCAGCCGCCGAACGCGTCCGCGAGCGACGGCGGGCGACCCGGGATCGGGAGGATCTTCCGCCGCCCCTCCCCCAGCGTCGGGGAGCAGGCCAGCAGTCCCTTCGTATACGGGTGGCGGGGCCGGTCGAAGAGGCCGCCGGCGGGCTGTTCCTCGACGATCCGGCCCGCGTACATCACGTACACCCGGTCGCAGTACGCAGCGGCCAGTTGGAGATCGTGTGTGATGAACAGAAGGCCGAGGTTCCGATCGGCCCGCAGGGTGCGCAGCAGCGCGAGGATCTCGGCCTGAGTGGTGACGTCCAGGGCACTGGTCGCCTCGTCGGCGAGGAGCAGCCTGGGCTCGGCGGCCAGCGCGCCCGCGATGACGACGCGCTGGAGCATTCCCCCCGAGAGCTCGTGCGGGTGCTGGCGGAACCGGCGTTCCGGGTCGGAGAGGCCGACCGTGTCGAGGAGCTCGACGGCCCGGGTGCGAGCCGCCTTCTTGTCGAGTCCGGTCCCCGTCAGCCGCTCGACCAGGAAGTCGCCGATGCGGCGGACCGGGTTGAGAGCGGAACGCGGATCCTGGTGGACCATCGCGACGGTACGGGCCCGGTGCCGGCGCAGTGCGTCGCCGGTCAGTGCGAGGACGTCCGTGCCGTCGACGCGGACCGAGCCGGAGACAGCCGTTCTCTCGGGGAGTGTGCGCAGCGCCGCCCTGGCGGTCGTCGATTTGCCCGAGCCGGACTCGCCGACCAGGCCGACCACTTCGCCGCCCGCCACCCGCAGGGAGACATCGCTGAGGACGGGCCGGGCGGTGCCCGGGAGTTCGAGGGTGAGGTTTTCGATGTCGAGGAGCATGCGGCTACCTCCTGCTGCCGAGTCGGTCGGCGGCCCAGACCCCGACGACGTTGAAGGACACCACGACGAGGGCGATGGCGAAGCCGGGCACCAGGGCCGGCAGGAGCGCACCCTGGACGACGGCTGCCTGCCCCTCCTGCACCATCAGGCCCCAGTCGGAGCTGGGCGGCTGGGCGCCGAAGCCCAGATAGGAGAGCGTGGCCAGGGACATCAGGGCCTCGCCGAACAGCACGACCAGATAGCCGATGATCGAACGGCCGAGGTTGGGGACGAGGTAGCGGGCGCAGATCCTCGCTCCGCCCATGCCCTGGACACCGTAGGCGTCGATGTAGGGCTTTCGGCGTTCGGAGAGTGCCACCGAGCGGGTGTATTTGGCGACGGTCGGGGTGTAGGCGAGTCCGAGCGCGAGCACGGAGGTCGTCATTCCGGCGCCGAACACGGCGATGATCAGAACGGTGAACAGCAGTCCCGGAAAGGCGTACATGACGTCGGTGAGCCGGGAGACCACGGTGTCGACCCAGCCGCCACGCCATGCGGCGAGTGTGCCGAGGGTGACACCGAGGACGGCGGCGATGGCCAGCAGGAGGATCGGGGCGACGAGGCTGGTGCGGGCCCCGTACAGCACCCGTGAGAGGAGGTCCTGTCCGGAGGAGTCGGTGCCCAGCAGATGTTCCGGGCCGGTGCCGACCAGGGACGCGGACAGGTCGATGGTGTCGGGGGCGTACGGGGCGAGAAGCGGGGCGAGGAGCGCCGCCAGGACGACCACGACGAGCGTCCCGCCGGCGATCACCACACCCACCGGGCGGCGGTCCTTTCCGGTCTTCGGGCTGACCCGGTCAAGGGTGAACGCGCTCATGCGGAGGCCTCCTTCACCCGCGGGTCGAGCAGGGGGTGCACCAGGTCGACAAGGGTGGTCACGACGATGTAGCCGGTGACCATGAGCAGGAGTACGGCCTGTGCGACGGGGAAGTCGTGCGTGTTGATCGCCCCGACGAGCAGCGAGCCGATGCCGCTGATCCCGAAGGCGGTCTCCACGACGACGGTGCCGGCCAGCATGCCCGCCATGACCAGACCGCACATGGTGACGATCGGGCCGAGCGCGTTGCGCAGCACGTGCCGGACCACGATCTCCCGCTCGCGGATTCCGGAGGCGCGGGCGACCTCGACATGGTCGGCCGCGCCCGCGTCGACCATCGACTGCCTGGTCACACGGCTGATCAGGGCGAGCGCGCCGAGCGCCAGGGACAGGGCGGGCAGCGTCAGATGGTGCACGGTGCCCGCGAATCCCTCGCCCCTGCCGGTCACCGGGAACCAGCCGAGCTGGACGCCGAAGACCGCGACCAGGGCGATGGCGGAGACGAAGGAGGGCACGGAGGCGGCCAGCGTCGTGCCGCCGACGACCGTCGAGTCGATCCAGGTTCCGCGGCGGACGGCGGCGAGCACGCCGGCGCCGACCCCGAGGACGACGAAGAGCACGGTCGCGTACGCCACGAGGGTGAGCGTCGTCGGGAAGCGGGCGGCCAGCAGATCGGCCACCTGGTCGCTGTACTTGAAGGAACGGCCGAGGTCGAGCTGGACGCAGTCGCCGAGCCAGCGCCCGTACTGCACGACGAGGGGCTCGTCGAGGTGGTACTGGGCCCTGACCAGTTCCAGCTTCTCCGGGGAGAGCTTGTCGCGGCCCCCGGCGAGGAAGACGGCGGGGTCGCCGGGCGCCGCGTACACAGCGGCGAAGATGACGAAGGAAGCGGCGAGGAGTGTGGCCAGCAGTCCGGCCAGCCGCCGGGAAATCCGGGCGAGCATGCGCGATCAGCCCTTCTTCGAGCCGAGTCCGGCGGCCCACGGGTAGTAGAGGTAGGCCATGGAGGCGGGCGGTCCGGTCAGTTTCTCGTTGAGGACGAGGACGGAAGGCACTTGGGCGACCGAGATCCAGACGGCGGCGTCCGTGAACGTCTTCTGGACGTCGACCGTGAGTTTCGCGCGCTCGGCGTCGTCGAGCGTGGAAAGCGCCTTCTTCACCTTGGCGTCGTACGCGGCGTCCTTGAAGCCCACCCAGTTGTTGGAGGAGTCGGAGAGCGCGTTGTCGTAGAAGCCCATGGGGTCGGCCTTGGAGATGTACCAGTCACCGACCAGCACATCGATGTCGGCGCGGGCCTGGGGATCGCTGTAGAACTGCTCGAACTGCGAGGTCGGCACGGTTTTGATCTGCCCCTTGAGGCCGATCCGCTGGAGCGCGGCGCGCACGGCATTGGCGACGACGGAACGGCCCTGGCTGGCGTCCGTGCCGATCACCACCGGCTCGGTGGGGTCGGCGGCCGCCTCCTTCACCAGGTTCTTGGCCTCGGCGAGATCCTCGGCGGTCGGGGCGGCGGGGGCGTAGGAGACGGCCTTCTGGGCGGCCTCGAAGACGGGCTTCTCGTAGCCCCAGGCCCCGGAGCCGACCGGGGTGCCCCAGGGCTGGACCATGCCGCCGTAGCCGGATGCGGCGATGCCCTTGCGGTCCAGTGCGAGGGAGAGCGCACGGCGGATCTTCGGGTTCTTCAGTCCGCCGCGCTCGGTCGGGATGAGGACGAGGGAGGCGGTGGAGGGGCCGTAGTGCTGCTCGATGCCCTTCTTGCTCCGGAGAGCCGCCGCGGTGTTGGGCGATTCGGCGTAGGCACCGTCGGCGGCGCCGGTCGCCAGGGCGTTGACGAGGGCGCTGTCGGCGGCCCAGCGGAAGGTGACCCGCTTCGTCAGGGGCTTCTTGCCCCAGTACGCGTCGTAGCGCTCGATGGTGATGGAGTCGCCCGACTTCCAACTGCCCAGACTGTACGGGCCGGTGCAGGCGTCGGGCTGTCCCGGCGTACCGAAGTCCTTGCCCGCCTTCTCGACCTGCTCCTTGTTCCAGACGATGCCCGCGTCACCGGCGAGTGCCTTGAAGAACATGGCGTCCGGCGCCTTGAAGGTGATCGTGATGCGGCGGTCGCCGGTCTTCTTCATCGAGGCGATGTTGCCGAACTCGTCGCCCTGTTCCATGTCCGGATCGGCGTGCCGCTTCAGGCTCCAGAGCACGTCGTCGGCGGTCATCGGGGTGCCGTCGTGGAAGGTGACGCCGGAGCGCAGGGTCAGTACGAGGGTCTTGTCGTCCGGGGTTTCGGCCTTTTCGGCGAGGAACGGCTTCGTCGACATGTCCGGCTGGAGCTGGTACAGCCGCTCGCAGACGTTGGTGAGGACGACGCGGCCCGCGCTCGATCCCTGGGTGTCCAGGTCGAGCGAGTCCGGCTCGTCCTCCAGGAGCCAGTTGGCGTTGGCGAGTTCGCCCTTGGCCGGCGTGGTGGTCGGGGTGAGGTCGAGCGAGGCCGCGTCGGTGGTCCGGGATGCGCCTGCGGTGTTCTGGGTCGCTCCACTGCAGCCCGCTGCGGCGACGACGGTCGCCGCGACGAGGGCCGCGGCCAGGACCGGCCTTCTTGAAGAGGTGTGCGTCATCACTGAGTTCCTGTCAGTTCTGGCCGAACGGGCCGTCGTAGAGGTTCCAGGGGAGGTGCTGGTACTCGCGGTCGCAGGGGGTGCCCGCGGTCACGTGGTAGTCACCGGAGGTGAGGTCGGCCAGGGAGGAGACGAGCGTGGTCCACTGCTCCAGCTCCGGCCGGCGCGGATCGGGGTGGGTGCACAGGGATTCGGGATGGCCGAGGTGATCCGACATCGCCCGGCGGATGATCCTGCGCGACTCGTCGGGGCCTGCGGAGCCGCGCAGCGCCTTCAGCCCTTCCGTGGCCCGGGGGACGCGGACCAGGGAATCGGACGACATGGGCCGGTAGCCGGCGGCGGCCAGCTGTGCGGGAATGCCTGCCTGGTAGTGGTTGCCGTGCACCAGCAGGCCGTCGGTCGGATACATCCAGCCGTGCCCGGCCGGGGTGGTCTCCAGGTCGATGGCGAAGCCCTCACGGCAGGTGAGCAGGGCGTTGCTGGCGATATGGGCCCGGGTTCGGCAGAGCACGTCGAGGGCATCGGTGATGTTGTCCTGGTCCAGGACACTTCGGCGTACGACGGTCTGGGGCAGCCCGATCGCGTCGCTGAACCGGCCGCCGAGGCCGTTGGCGTTGAAGGCGAGCCCGGCGGAATTGGCGCCCTGGCGGCCGATCTGACCGGCCTCGACCTGCATGATCAGGGTCGGCTTGGGGGGTTGGACAATCCTGATCATGACGACGGTGTCGGCGACGCCGGCCCGCCAGTCCCAGTTCTGTCCGGCGTAGACGTGCCCGTCGCCGCTGGCCTCGCCGTGGACGGCGAAGGAGGTGCAGCCCTCGGCGGGTTCTTCCTCGCTCGCCCGCCCGTCGGCCTCCATCTGCGCGAAGGACTTGTCGTAGATGACCTCGCCCCGGGCGTTCAGGGCGAGAACGTCCAGCAGACCGACGCCGGCACCGTCCGCGATGCCCTGCATCTCGTCGACGAGGTGGGGTGCGTAGTCGCGTACCGGCTCCAGCCAGTGGGCGGCCCGGGCGGTGACCCGGTCCCAGGCCAGTCCCGCGGACCGGCCGAAGGCCTCCTCGTAGTAGCCGAGCGCGGCCTGTACCTGGGGCCGCACGGCCTCGCCGTACTGGCGGCCGCGCTGAAGCGGGCTGCCGGAGATCTCGATGACCGGGAGGACCCGGGCGGGCCCGGGGGCCGTGGGGCGGGGTGCCATGCTTCTCCTCGCTTGGGAACGCACTCCGAACGACGCCACAGGACAACGACAATCCTGTAACGTCGATTACGAGTTGCGTTCCGATTGGAACGTACTGCCCAGGAACAGTAACGTCGGTCACACGGAAGTCAATGGTTGTAATGGAGATTCCAGAGAATGGGGCCGGAGCGACTCGGCTGCGTGCTGCGATTCGCGATCAATGGGACGGTCTGTCCACATCTGAGCGAGCCGTCGCGCAGCACCTGGTCAGTGCTCCTGTCGGGCAGCTGCTCTTCGTCAGCGCCCAGGAGCTGGGGGCCGCCAGCTCCACCAGCAACGCCACCGTCGTACGCGCGCTGCAGCGCCTCGGCTACGCGGGGCTCCCCGCCCTGAAGCGCGAACTGGCCAACGACTTCACTGCGGCCGTCGCCCCCGAGGAGCGCCTCAAACAGCGCATCGCGCATGTGGGCCAGGACCTGGAGTCCATTTGGACGGACGTCTTCGACGAGGCCCAGGACCGCATCGACCACACCAGGCGCCTGACCGAACCGGAAGCCCTGAAGCGCTCGGTGACCGCCCTCGCCGAGGCGCGCGAGGTGTTCTGTTACGGAATCGCCGCCTCCGAACCGGGCGCCCGCCACCTGGCGTTGGCGCTCGGCCGGATCGGCCGACGGGCCCGCTTCGTCTCCGAGACGGGCTTCGCCCTCGCGGACCAGTTGCTGGCTCTGGAGCAGGGCGACAGCGTGGTGATCTTCCAGCCGGGCCGCCGGCTGGTGGAACTGACCGTCATGATGGAGCGGGCCCGTGCGGTGGGCGCCAAGGTCGTGCTCGTGACGGACGAACTGGGCGAGGCGTACGCGGACCGGGTCGAGGCGGTCCTGACCGCACCGCACACCCCGACCGGGATCACAGCGGAATCGCTGACGGGGCTGCTCGTCGCGGACGCGCTGCTGCTCGCGCTGGCCACGCTCGACGAGACCCGGGCGGTCGAATCCTCGCACCAGCTCACCGCGTTGCGTGAGCAGTTGTTGGATCCCAAGCGGCGAACCTGAGAGGGCGGGCCGAGGCCGAGGGGCTATGGAGGTCGGTCCCGGGGAGACGGTGATGCGGGTTCGTGGGGCGGCGGCCGTGTTGTGGTCCAGCGCGGAACGCGGCACAGCGAGCCCCGGGTGCCGTACGTGAACGTCACGCCCGGGGACCGGGACGGGTGGGCAGGAGGCGGCCCGGGCAGACGAAGCCTCCGTCGCCCGCACACCCATCGAGTTACCCCACCCCCGACCGATGCGGTGTGGGAGGGGTACCCGGTTGGTGCGCGGGCGAAGAGCGCCCGCGCCGCGGCGCGGAAGGCGATGGCGGCGTACGGAGGTCCCCGCCAGCCGGGCATCCTGTGCCGCAGGCAGCCAGGGCCGTGGCCGAGACACAGCGAAATGAGCTGGATTCGGTCGGTCAGGGGTGCTGACCTGCATGGGGAACGCCGGATAGCAGCGATGCCGCCGTCTCCTCCCGAGCCGTCTCCCGGTCGGCGAGCCGCTGCCGACTGCCGCGGGAACGCGCCGCCAAGCTCACCCGCCAACACCGGGCCGACCTCCACCGGCTGAGCAGGCACGGCCAGGGGCGCCGACACCGTTCCCGCGAACCCACCCGTCCCCGCCACGAGCACCGTCGCGCGGAGCACGGGCCGGCTCACTGTCAGACCCTCGTGCGAGGATCCCGAAATGGCCAACGGCTCCCCTTCATTGACGCAGTTCACCTCGGCGGACAGCGTCTCGCCCAAGTTGCAGCACGCACTCGCCGACTGCTGGATCGAAGTCACCAATGCCGGCGGAGCGGCCGGCTTCCCCTTTCCTCCGATCGACCACACTCAGGCGGTCCCGGCTGTGGACCGGATGGTCGGTGCCCTCGCACCCGCTACGAGTCGCCTGCTGACCGCAACCGATCACGGCGAGCTCGTGGGCTGGCTCAACGTCCGGCGTGATGCCGGGGCACTGATCGCACACTGGGGCACCCTCCACCATGTGCAGACCCGCCCGGCCGTCCGCGGCCGGGGATACGGGGTGGCCCTTATGAACGAGGCACGCAGGTTCGCGCGCGACGAGATGAACCTGGAGCAGCTCCACCTCGCGGCCCGGGCAGGCGTCGGCCTTGAGGACTTCTACGGACGGCTCGGATGGAAGGAGATCGGCCGCTGGCCCCGTGCCCTGCGGCTGGCACCGGACGACGATCGCGACGAGGTCCTCATGCTCCTCGACCTGCTCTGAGAGTGCCGGGCGCATTCAGCCGACCGCACCAGGCCCGACATCACGCCATCGGTGACAGGACACGGCAGGGGAGCGACCCGGCCAGGGGGCCTCAGTTTGAGGGCTCATCGCGGAAGAGGGCGCAGTCGGGGTCGGCCGGTCTTCGATGTCACTGAAACGGATTCCAACGCTCGGCCGCGCACCCCTGTCCGGGCGCGACGAGACCTGCGCCGGGGAACGAGCTATGCGCCGTCGTTGCCCTCGCGCAGGGAATGGATCATGCTCTGCAGGATCCGGAACACGCTTGACTGCTCGTCCTCGGTCATGCCGGCCAGCATTCTGACCTCGACGGACCGGACCGCTGCGGTCGCCTTCTCCAGACTCCGTCGACCCCGAGGCGTGAGCCGCGCGGGGAGAAGTAGTGCGTCACGCTCATCCCGAGCGGCCGCAGCACCTCGTCCATGGCCGCACGGAGAGCACTCGACGCCTCTTTCAGCAGGTAGCCCAGTGACGTTCAAGGTCGACGCCGGCACCGTCCTGATTCATGTCAGTTTTTCTGACACAGATTGACCCGTGTCAGAAAACTGACATGCGAGAATGCCCGCCACCGGCCCCGACTTCATCTCACTCCAAGCGCGCGACCTCGACGCTTCACAGGCGTTCTACGAGCAGTACCCCGGCCTCGTCCGCTCGCAGTCAGGCCCTCCGCACGCCGTCGTCTTCGAGACGAAGCCAATCGCATTCGCACTCCGTGACGTCGTTCCCGGCACCGATCTCGCATCCGTTGCTCAGCCCGGCATCGGTGCCGCGATCTGGCTCCACGCCACCGACGTCCAGACCATCCACGACGCTCTCGTCGCCGACGGTCACACCATCGTCTCCGCGTCTACCTGTGGCTCGGCCCGGGCAGTCTCCTGACGACCAACAGCGGAATCCTCTTGGTCCGAGCGATCACGCAGCCGTCGCCGCGCCAAGGTATGGGGCGAAACAGTCGGCGACCTCTGCCGCCACAGCCACCGCGTCGAGCGTCCCGTCGACTTCGATGACGCGGATGCCGAGGCGGCGGGCGTTCTGTGCCGCGTCCTCGGCGACCAGCCGGTCACGGGCGAGACGGTTTGCCTGGGATCGGGCCGGGTCAGTGACAGGGACGTTGAGGGTTCTCGCGCGCGGGAGGGTCCGGATTTGGTGCTGCCGGAAGTCCTCGGTGGGGATGAGGACGACCATTCGCCGGAGTGAGTCGAGCAGCGGCGCGACCAGCTCCGGTCGCAGCCCCCATCCCTCAGCGATCGCCGGCCGGCCGGTGAACAGTGCGCGAAGGTCGTCCAACGCCCACTCGAAGCGGACCGGGAAGCCGGCCAGCGTCTCGGCGGCCATCTCCTCCGGGCCCTGGTCCAGCCAGACATGGTCGGGGGTGGGATCCTTCACGGGCTCACCCAGGGCGACACGACGCGCGATCCGGCGATCCTGGTGTCCGCGGGCGTCGTGATAGTCGTAGTGGTACACCGTCAACCCGTACTTCTCTGCAATGAGTTCGGCGACGGTGGTCTTGCCGGACCACTGTGCGCCGCCGATCCACAACGCGCGCTGCAGACTGCCATGTGGATCCCAGACGTCTGACATGAGTGTCCTCCTGTTGGAGAGCGGTGCGGACCTCCGCTCGGGAACGAGTTTCCTGGTTTGACAGCAAAAATTGCAGTCTTGTCTTCGCCGGGCGGTTCACAGAGAGTGGAAAGGGAGGGGTGGATCGTTCCTTTCGCGCTCCTGGTCGTGGCTGCTGCCCCGTTGAGTCGCATGGTCAGCGGCAGCCCACAAGGTGCGCTCACCATCTCGAAGGAAGGGTCACGATCGGGCGGTTGGCAGACGCTCCCAATCGATTCCGGGACATGGGGCGACGCAGACCTGCCCGCCCTGGTCGAGTGGAGCAGGGCACCAGGGCCTCAGCGCTCGCCTGAACCATAACGACCTGGGGAGCCATTGGGCTCGACGTCGCGGTTGCCGTGCTGGACGACGTTCCTTCTGCTGAGCCTATTGCTTCTTGAGTCGCGACTTCGAGGCCGCCCAGATCAGCTGCAACTGCCCGATCTCGGCGACGTTCTTCATCAGCTCGGCGTTCAGCCAGGCGATCATGCGTCCGACGGTGTTCTCGGGAGGGGTCTGCCACGGCAGCGTGGAGGCAGCGTCCAGATCGGCGTCGGTGAGTTCGTCGAGGATCGCCAGCCACTGGGTACGCAGATCCTGGAGCCAGGCGACGGTCGCCGGTCCGTTGCCGGGCCAGGTGATGTCGGTACGCTCCCGGGGCGTGCGTCCCTGTACGTGAGCGATGGCAGTGCTCCACCACCAGCCGATGTGCCAGCTCGCCCAGCCGATGGTGGGAACGGGAACGGGGTCGGGCTCGGTGTCGGCCCAGTCCGGCCGCCAGTTCCCGGCGGCGTCCGGGCGCACTGTCCAGGTCAGGTCAGTGGGCTCCCACAGAAAGACCTCGGGTGCAAGCCGCTCCAGGTGGTACTCGAACAGTGACCAGGTCATGTCGAACTGCCAGCGCAGTAACTCACGGCGGGGATTCCTCATCGTTCGATCCTCGCATGGTGCCCTGGAACGCAGCCCTCACGTCGCATGAGCGGGGCGGAGGCGCCCGGCGCCGGACGGCCGGTGCGGGCCGTAAGGGGAAGCCGGCTTTCCCGGACCGGCGCGGCCTGCGTCTACGGACCTTCGATGATGTCTTCGCCCACGCCGAAGCCGAAGACGTCGGCCTCCGCATCGTTGGCACGGCTGTCCAGGTCAGACGTCCCAGGGCCGCGGCAGACGGCTCCGCCCGTAGGGTGTATTCCTGCGCATGTCGCTTCAGGAGCCCCGGTCATCTCATTCCGTGCTGATACCAGCAAGGAATGCCCAGGAGATCGCATCTGCAGCCCGACATCACGCCCTCCGAACGATCATTCGACGGACGGAGGCTCCGGATCCGCACGCCGTCGCGCCGGACGCTGCGCGGGCTCCCCCGCCCCGCGATGCGGAATCCCGTCAACGCGCACCGGTCCAGAACGCCGCACGAGCCGCAGGTGAACCCCGCACTGCGGACGACCGCCGCCTATGCCTGGCGCATCCTCGTCGTGGGTGTCGCGGTGTACGCCGCCTTCTCGGTGCTGGGACAGTTCCACGAGGTGGCGGTGGCCGTCTTCCTCGGTCTGGTCGGCACCGCGATACTGCGTCCGGTGGCGGATCTCCTGGCTCGTGCGATGCCACGGCCGCTCGCCGTGACCGTGACGCTGCTCGGCAGCGTCGCCCTCGTTCTCGGCATCCTGACCTTGGTCGGCGAGGCGGTCGCCGGGGAAAGCGCCGGACTGGAGAGGGAATTCGGCGAAGGTCTGCGCCGGATCGAGCGATGGCTGGAGGGCCCGCCGTTCCGGCTGGACCCCAAGACGCTCGACGATCTCCAGTCCCGCACCGGGCAGTTCCTGTCGAGCCACCGTTCCGCACTGATCAGCACGGCCCTCAGCGGCGTGGGACGGGTGGTGGAGGTGGTGACGGTGTTCGCGCTCGCCCTCTTCTGCTCGGTCTTCTTCATTCACTCGGGCGACCGCCTGTGGAGCTGGTTCAGCGACCAGCTTCCGCAGACGGCCCGGGCCCGGGTGTTGATCGCCGGTAGTGCGGCCTGGCGGACGTTCACCGGATACACCCGCGGAATCGTCCTGGTGGCGGCAACCAACGCGATTCTTGTGGGACTGGCGCTGTTCGCCCTCGGCGTGCCGCTGGCTCTGCCCCTGGCCCTGCTGGAATTCTTCGCCGCCTTCGTCCCACTGGTCGGCTCCCCCATCGCGCTGGCAGTCGCCGCCGTGGTGGCTCTGGCGTCCAAGGGCGTGCTCGTGGCCGGCGTCGTCGTGGCACTGATCGTGGTCATCGGCCAAATCGAGGGCCACCTGCTGCACCCGCTCGTACTGAGCTGGGCCGTCCGTCTGCATCCGGTCGTGGTCGCGCTCGCGGTGATCGGGGGCGCCATCACGGCAGGGGTGCTGGGCGCGGTGGTGGCAGTGCCACTGGTGTCCGTCGCCTGGTCGGTGTACCAGACTCTGCGCCAGGCCCGTGATTCCGTGCGGGAAAAGACATGATCGAGGCCGTCGGGATCGCGGTCGCCGCAGGTGCTCAATCACTGGAACCGGAGTTGTGCCAGGCGCCGGACGACCCCGGCTGCCGTGCCGTACGACTCGGGCTGCCGTGCCGTACGACTCGGGCCGGAATCCCTCGGCGGTCGCATTCCGGAAGACCTGACCAACGCCGTGATCCAGGTCGGTCGACGACCCCGCATATCCGCGGGTCCACGAACGCGGCGCCCACTGGGTCGTGAGGAAGAGCAGAACCGGTGGAGCGTGGCCTGCGACACCGGCCCTGTATCCCCCTCCGCCGGGCGGATCACCCACGCCAGAGGGCACGTCGGCTCGTCAGCGGCCGATCGGGAGAACTCGGTCCGGGCCGTTCCCACGCGGACCTGCCGCGGCGGACGACTTCCCCGAGGCGCTGTCGCCGTGTACCGGATCAGGCGCGCGGCCTGCGTTCCCACGACGCCCGGCACACGCTCAGTCTCGGATGATCAACGGCACCGAGGTCGCGTCGAAGTGGTCCCAGTCCATGACCAGACGGAAGCGCCGGTGTGCCTCCAGGCGTTCCACGTCTGCCGACTCCTGGCCTCGCCGCACCTGGGCGTGGCCGGACTCCACAAGCTCCGCGAGGGCGAGGCGGACATCATCGGCATCGTGGCCGGTCGCGGCCGCCAGGCGGTCCAAGGAGGTGAGGAGCTCCTGCGGTTCACCCAGATTGTCGACCAAGTACGTGGTGAGCGTGTTGACTAGCGGCCCGGTGCGCATCCCCCTGCGGATCCGGTCGAGCTGTTCGGTGAGTTCGTCGTCCAGGGTCAGCAGGTCAACGGGGAGCGGCAGTACGGCGGGCATCGACCACCGGGTGCCTTCCGGCGTCTCCTCACGGCCGGCCAGGCCCCATGTCAGGTAGAGCTCGGACAGGTCCCGCACGGTCGTGGGAACCGGGAAGCCGGAGGCCGAGAGCATGGCGCCGAACGCCTTCCAGCGGTTCGCCTCATATGCTTCACGGCCCTCCGGTGCCTCCTCGTGGTCCCATTCCGCGTCGGGCCACGAGAACGTGAGTGCGCCGTCGAGGTTGCCGCCGATCATGTCCCACCGGCCTGCGAAGATCTCCCGCAGGAGGTCGTCCAAGGAGCCGGTGCAGCCCGGTTGGCTCGCGGTGCCGATGAGCATCGTCAGCGCGAAGCTCTGACGCGGCAGGACGTGGTCCCAGCCCGACCCCCACCAGTCGTTGTGGATCACCAGGTCCCGGCGCGACTCTGGGACAGACGCATGCTCGGTCATCATCAGCTCTTCCTCAAGAGACGGCCAAATACTCGCAGCGTAAGCACAATTGAGGGGAGCGCCCGCGCTCCGGGCCGGGGGCGCGCTGTGGATCGTGGTGGCCTCAGTCCTGGCTCTGCGCGGGGAAGCTCTCGACCCGAATGTCGGGGGGACCGAAAAGTGCCGTCGGTGTGGAAGCCTCCGCAGTTCTGGCGCGGGGTGGTGTGGAAGAGCAGGTCGCAGCGGACGAAGTCGGCCTCCGCGCCGGTCAGGTCGCGGAGAAGTACGTCGTGTCCCGTCCGCCGGGCACCGGGTCGTGGAGCCCCCGCCGCCGGGCAGCTCCCGGCCGGCACCGCAGAAGACGTCCCAGAACCAGCCGGCCACCACGCAGGGCACCGTGCCGGTGCAGCGCCTTGACCGCGTATGTGGAGCAGCTCGGCGTGTACGGACAGCACGCGGGCAGCAGTGGACTGGCTTTCGTCCGGTAGTGCCGGACGACCTCGTACAGGGCACCCGCTGCCCGGCCGTCCGGGCGGGGTGCCGCCGGATCATCGCCAGTGGGTCTCAGGGGCCCGGCCACCCCGGGCGGCAGGACGACCAGGAGGAGGGAGACGAACCACAGGTCGGGGCAGCACGTACGGCTCCAGAAGCAGCTGTCGGCGCATGCGTCGCCGCAGTTCTCCTTCCGGCTGCCGCCCCTGTCGTTCTTGCGCCGCCGCGCCATCCGGCCTCCCTCTTCTACGACTTCGCCGTGATCCTACGCAGCACCCATGGAGCCCCAACGAGCGCTGCCGCAGCTTCCCGGCGAGGCCCGTTGGAGTCGGAACCGGCAGACCGCCGGCCTCCGCACTCACCGGCAAAGCCAGTCGTGCGGCTGCTGGTCCGCCACGTACGATGCGTGCGTGCCCGCACTTCAAGAAGAACAAGTCGTGCAGTTGTTGCGGCCGCTGATGCGGACACGCACCGTACTTGAGCCGGTCCGGAGCCCGCCCGAGGCAGGTGCGCGTGAACGCCGCCGACGGCACGACGCTCCTCCGCCCGTGCCTGCGCGGCCCCCTGTGACTCAGGAGTTGGTCGCCACGCGGTTCGGCGGGTTCCCGACGGCGGAGGAGGGCGAGACCTGGCCCCTGTGCGACGGCTGTGCCGACGACCTCACGTTCGTCGCGCAGGTCGACCACTCCCGCGACGGCCTGCACGACAGGCTCCCCATCTCGTTCTTCACGTTCTTCTACTGCTGGAAGTGCCACCCGTGGGGGCGGAGACGCGAACTGGGCGGATGGCTCGTGCGCTCCTACACCGCCCTGCGGCACCCCAAGGTTCTTGTTCATGGCACCGAGCCCGACTTCGAGGAATGCCACGCGGTGCCACGCCTGGAGAAGTCGCTGCCCGACGCGGTGGGAATGTGCCTGCACTGCCCTGAGCTCTGGGACCTTGTGCCGGGCGACAGCGGATCCCCCGAGGCATGGGCGAACTGGCGCGTCGTCGATCGCGCCGCGCTCGGTCTGACTCAAGGGCGTGCCCGAGCGCCGCACATGCGCAATGTGGCGGTGGCACTGGGCGGATACCCGCACTGGGCGAACGGCGGGGACGAAACGCCGGTCTGCACGCAATGCATCCTGCCGATGGAGTTGCTGCTGCAGATTCCGCCGAGCGAGCTCACCGACGCGATGTGGGGTGACGTCGGAACCCTGTATCTGTTCATGTGCCGCGTACACACCCAACAGACCGGCCTGCGGATCCAGTGCACATGAAGCAACAGGTCACCCCGGATGGGTGCCTCGCACCGGTCCGACGACCGTGCCCGTGATGCCGCCCGGCTGCACGGTCGTAACGGGAGGAGCCGGATTGATCCGCGGCATCCTGGTCGTCCGGTACGAGAGCCGGACGGTGGAGAGGCTGAAGTGACCCGGGGTGACAACGACGGCGGGCAAAAGGCCCCGCTCGCCGGTGGCGAGCGGGGCCTTCGCCGGCAGGGGCAGCGGTCGGCGTTTCCAAACGGTCGTCACTGCGGGAGTCGTGACCACGGCGACCTGGGACGGCGGCAGCGGCCACCGTCGCTGTCCCCGGGGCGTGGTCACGGGCAGGACGGGACAGCCAACCGCCGGGCTGCACCCCGTCGCCCTGCCCCACCCTTGGCCCCGCCCCCGGTTCAGGGTCTCAACGAATTCCGTAGTAGAGGGAGTTGTGCGCCGTGTCCGGCAGGTACAGCACGTCATGGCCGTCCGAGTCCCGCCGGACCGCGAGCCGGTCCGCGCTCACGCCCGGTGCCGCGGACTCCGCGGTCCAGGTCCCGTCGGCCGCCTGCGTCGCGGCGAAGACGCGGTCGGTGCCGGAGCCGGTGACGTAGTAGATCCGCTTGGTGTCCGTCCCGTCCCAGGTGATGCCGATCGCCGCGGCGGTCTGGCCACCGGCGTAGACGGTCTTGCGGACCCAGTCGCTGCCGCTCGGGTACGCGTAGTAGACACGGAAGTTGCCGCCGCTGTCGGCCGAACGGTAGCGGTAGGCGACCTTCGGGGTGGAGCCGTCGAGGGTGAGCTTGGCGCTCTGCACCGCCGGGCCCGTGTAGGTGTTGTCGCTGCTCCACACCTCGTCCGCGGTGAGGTCCTGGATCACGTCGGAGGTGGCGGGTGTCACCGGGGTGGTGACGGCCGCGCCCGTGCTGTCCGTGAAGGCGCCGGTCGACGGGTCGTAGCGCAGGTAGGAGAGCTGGTGCCGGAACGCGCTCGACGGGGCCTTGGACCACTCGTACAGGATGTGCACGCGCCCGGCGGCGTCCACCGTCAGGTCGTCGGGGTACACGGCGCGGTTCAGCGCGCCGGCGAAGGTGGCGACCACGCTCCAGCGCGCGGCGGCGTTGTCCCAGCGATACAGCTTGCCGGGGCGCTGGTCGGCGCCGGAACCGGTGCGGACGGTCAGGTACAGGTCGCCGTTGGGCGCGGTGGTCACGACCGGGTAGGTGATGCCCACGCCCTGGTCGGGCAGTTCGGACGCGTGATCCGTGACGTCCCCGCCGGGGGCATCGGTGCGGAAGTAGCGCCAGGTGTCGGTGTGCATGGAGGCGAACACATGCAGACGGCCGCTGCCGTCGCGCGCGACGGACGACTGGTTGTGACCGTTGTCGTCGGGGAACTCGGCCTGCTGCCCGCTCTTGTCGAGGAGCGGCAGCCGGCTCCACACCCCGTCCGGGTCGCGCCGCGCGATGGCCGGACGGTGCGTGGCGGCCGTCGAGCCCGGCTCGTTGAAGGCGAAGTACGTGTACTGACCGCGTCCCTTGTACGTGGCGACCGGCGTCCACCAGGCGGCCTGGTTCGACGAGTCCATGGCGTACGGGACCTTCTCGATCGCCGTCGCCGCCGCTGCCGCGGTGGCCGCGGTTGCGGTGCGGTCCGTGTCGTCGGCCCGGGCGGCGGCCGGGACGAGCGCGAGCAGGGCGGCCAGGGACGCGGCTGAGGCCGCGTACGCGCGTGCCGTGGGACGTCGCAAGGTGAACTCCTTCGTGGGGGTGTGGCATGTGACGGTGAGGCGAACGGGAGTGTTCCGGCAGGTCGGTACCCCTCCACTGCGCCCGGAATTTACAGCAGTTCCCAGATCATGAACAGAGGTTGCACAATGCGGAAATTGAATACGTCATAGGGAAGGTGCGTGCGGCATGACGAAGGGCCCGGTGATGGCCGTTTCGACCTTCACCGGGCCCTGAGCGCCGCGCCGAGTCAGCGCCGAATGAGGGCGGAGACGTCCTCCTTGGCCTTCTTCATCGCGTCCTTCGGCTTCGACTTGCCGACCAGGACCGCCTGGACCTGCTTGGCCACGGCCTCCTCGATCTGGGCGTTCTGCGCGAACTGCCAGAACGGGCTGCCGGTCGCCGTGTCGGTGATCTTCTCGGTCCACTCGGTGGTGAAGGTGTCCTGGGCGACCTTCGGGTCGGACAGGCCCGCGGTGGTGGACGGCGGCAGGGCGCGGGAGGCGAAGTACTCGGTGGTGGTGGCGCGGTCGGAAGTGGTGTGCAGCGCGAACTGCGTCGCCGCGTCCTGCCCCTTGCCCTTGACGATCGCGATCACGCCGCCCCACAGCAGTGCCTGCGGCGTGTCGCCGGCCTTCAGCACCGGACGCTTCATCGGCTGCATCGCGTCGGCCAGCGTCTTGTCCTTGGACTGCGCCGAGGTCACGCCCTTGCCGATGATGGCGTCGTCGTAGAAGGCGGCCTTGCCCTGCCCGAACAGGGCGCGTGCGTCGAACCGGTCCACGTCCGAGGCGATCAGCTTCTCGTCGTGCAGCTTCTTGTACCAGGTGACCGCGTCGACGGAGGCGTCGTCGCCGATGGTCACCTCGTCGCCGTCCATGAGCGTGCAGCCGAAGGTCTGCATCCACGGGAAGATGTCCTTGAGCTGCGCGACCTTCGTGGCCGCGGCATAGGGCACGATGCCGTTGCCGAGCCCCTTCAGCTCCCGCAGCGCGCCCTCGAACTCCTCGATGGTGGTGGGGTGCTTCTTGATGCCCGCCTTCTCCAGGAGCTTGGAGTTGGCGATCACGCCGATCGAGCCGGTGTTCCACGGCAGACCGTACTGCTTGCCGTCGTACATGCCGCTCTCCAGCGCCACATTCGTGTATCCCCCCTTCATGGCCGCGGAGTCGAGTTCGGCGAGCTTGCCCATCTGCGCGATCGCGGCGAGCCAGGCGATGTCGAGGTGCACCGCGCCGGTCGTCTCCCCACCGCCGAGCTTCAGGGTGAGCTGGCTCAGGTACTCGTTGTACGGGTACGAGACCGCGCGGATCTTGGAGCCCTCGGCCTTCTCCCACGCCTTGATGATCTTCTCGATGGAAGGCTTGGCGGCCTCCTCGTTGAGCGACCAGGAGGTGAAGTCGAAGTCCTTGGACTTCGTGTCACCTCCGTTCGAGGAGGTGCTGGCGCCGGACGGTGCGCAGGCGCCCAGCGCACCGGCTCCGGCCACACTGAGCGCGCCGATGCCGAACATGCGCAGCGCGCCGCGCCGGCTGATGCCAGAGGTGGTCATGGTCTCTCCATGGGGAGTGAACGGAAGGGAAGGGTGTGGGGGGAGGGTGCGGGAGGATCCCGCGGACTCAGCTCTTGACCGAACCGGCGGTCATGCCGCCGACGAGGTAGCGCTGGAGGAACATGAAGGCGATGACCACGGGGATCGAGACGACGAGCGAGGCGGCCATCAGCTCGGGCCAGGCGGTCTGGAACTCACCGATGTAGGTGGAGACGAGGCCGGGCGGCAGGGTCTGCTTCTCCTTGTCGGCCAGCGTCACCGCGAAGATGAAGTCGTTCCAGCCCCGGACGAAGGCGAACAGGCCGGCGGCGATCATTCCGGGCGCGGCCAGCGGCGCGACGATCGAGTGCAGCGTCCGCCACCGGGACGCGCCGTCGATGGAAGCGGCCTCCAGCAGGGCGTCCGGAATGGTGTCGAAGATGCCCTTCAGCATCCAGACGCACAGCGGCATCGTGAACGTGGTGAAGGACAGCACCAGAGCGGTGTACGTGTTCAGCAGGCCGAAGCTGGAGAAGACGGCGTACAGCGTCACCAGCAGGACCGCCTGGGGGAACATCTGGGAGGCCAGCACCAGGTGCATCAGCGACCGACGTCCGCGGTAGCGGAACTTGGAGAACGAGTAGCCCATGTACGTGGCGACGACCACGCTCAGCACGGCGGTGATCGAGGCCACGATGAGGGAGTTGACCAGGTACTTGATCAGCTGGTCGTTCTCGGCGAGGGCCGTGAAGTTGCTGAAGGTGATCTCGGTGGGTATGAGCTTCGGAGGGAACTGGAAGGTCTGCTCGGGGCTGCTCAGGGCGGTAGCCAGCAGCCAGTAGATCGGCAGCATGCCGAAGGCGCCGATCACCAGAACGGCGGTCCAGGCGGCGATCCGCGAGCGCAGCAGGTCCTTGCGGATCCGGCGCCGCGAGGTGCGCCCGGCGGACGTGGCCTGCGGCCTCAGCCGCTCGGTGCCGGACAGCGGGGTGGAGGTCGTGGAGGTCATCGGGCGTCGCCCTTCCGCTCGGTGATCCTGAGGTACACGGCGACGAGGATGAGCAGGAGCAGCATCCACAGTCCGCCCAGCGCGGTCGCCCGGCCGATGTCGAAGCCCTTGAAGGCGGTCTGGTACACGGCGGTCGCGAAGGTCTCGGTGGAGCCGGCCGGGCCGCCGCCGGTGAGCACGTAGATGGTGTCGAAGTGCTGGAAGTTCCAGATGAACTCCAGGAGCAGCACGATCGAGGCGACCCCGCGGACCTGCGGCCAGGTGACCGCGAAGAAGCGCCGGATCGAGCCCGCCCCGTCCATGGAGGCCGCCTCGTGCAGTTCCTTGGGAACGGTCTGCAGACCGGCCAGCAGCATCACCATCATCCAGGGGAAGCTCGCCCAGGTCTTGGTGATGATGACGGCGAGCATGGCGGTGCCGGGCTGGCCGAGCCAGGAGATGGACTCCTCGATGATCCCGGCCTTCATGAGGATGCCGTTCAGCACGCCGTAGTTCGCGTTGAAGATCCACATCCACAGGAAGGAGATCACCACGCCGGGGATCACCCATGGGAAGAGGAACAGGCCGCGCAGGAAGCCACTGCCCTTCAGCCCCGAGTTCAGCGCGAGCGCGAGCGCGAAGCCGATCACGAAGGGCACGACCGTCGCGCCGACGGTGAAGACCAGCGTCTGCTTGAGGATGGTGAGGAAGTCGCCGTCCAGCCAGTAGGCGAAGTTCTCCAGGCCGACGAATTCCCGGCCCGGCAGCCGCAGATCCTGCTTGAAGAAGCCGGTGAACAGCGCCGAGACCAGCGGGTAGACGATGATCGTCGCGAACAGCGCGATCCCCGGGGCGGTCAGCAGCAGTGCGAACGCGCCGTTGGAGAGCCGCCCGCCGGCCCGCTCACGGCGTGGAGCGGCCTTCTGGGGAGGTGCGGCCGTACTCATGGGTGTGTCCTCTCAAACGGGGCGGGAGCGGTGTTGCAGGGCGTGGCACGGAAGGCCGTGCACCGGCAGCCGGATGCGAGGCGGCCGGGCGCGAGTGGCGAGTCGCCCCGTCCCCTGTTTCGCCCGAGGCCCTGTGTGAATGCCATTGCATGCTCCATTGAACGCAAGTTGCAGCATGCGGGATCGTTCTCCATATCGTGCGACGGCGTCAACCCTGTAGGTGAGTGGATCGCCGGTTCTGTGCGGGACCGGCGAAGTCGCCGCACTTGTCATGAGCTGGACCGTCGGCCCGCGGCGACGGTGTCGTCGGCTGCGCTGGAAACTTACAACACATCCCACTGGCTGAACAGTGGTTGCACAATATGGATGTGATGTACGTTCAAGACCGCTCCGCTGTGGCGGAGAGAGTCCGAGCTTCACATCAAGGAGGCCGCCCCGTGCGGGAAGAAGAGGTCCATTACGACATTGCCGTCATCGGCGGCGGCCTGGCGGGGACCTGTGCGGCCATCGCCGCGGCACGGCTCGGCCGGCGTGTCGCGCTGGTCAACAACCGCCCCGTCCTGGGCGGCAATGCCAGCAGCGAGGTCCGGGTCTGGGTCTGCGGCGCCACCGCCCACGGCGTGCACCGCTGGGCCCGGGAGACCGGCATCATGGGCGAGCTGTACACCGAGAACCAGTTCCGCAACCCCGAAGGCAACCCGTACTACTGGGACCAGGTGGTCCTCGACGCCGTCCGGGCCGAGCCGAACATCGATCTGTACCTCAACACCGACGTACGCGAGGTCGAGGCGAGCGGCCCGGACGACGCACGCGAGGTGCGCTCCTGCACCGGGTGGATGATGGGCTCCGAGCGGCGCATCACCTTCCACGCGCGTCAGTTCCTCGACTGCACCGGCGACGGCCTGCTCGGCCACCTCGCCGGCGCCCGATACCGCATCGGCCGCGAGGCCCGTGCGGAGTTCGGCGAGCCCTGGGCACCCGAGGCGGAGGACGAGGCGCTGCTCGGGTCGACGATCCTGTTCCACACCAAGGACACGGGCCGGCCGGTGAAGTTCGTGCCGCCCGCCAGCGCCCGCGACCTCACCACCACGCCCATCCTGCGCAACCGCGTCCTGCGCACCGGTGACAACGGCTGCGACTACTGGTGGATCGAGTGGGGCGGCGAGCTCGACACCGTCCACGACAACGAACGCATCCGTGACGAGCTCCAGTCCGTGATCATGGGCATCTGGGACCACATCAAGAACTCCGGCGAGTTCCCGGACGCCGAGAACCTGACCCTGGAATGGGTCGGCAGCCTCCCCGGCAAGCGCGAGTACCGCCGCTTCCTCGGCGACCACATGCTGACCCAGCAGGACATCCTCGAACAGCGACAGTTCGCCGACCGCGTCGCCTTCGGCGGCTGGTCCGTGGACCTCCACCCGGTGCAGGGCATGTACGCCGACGAGCCCGGTGCCCGCCAGCGCTACGCGGACGGCATCTTCCACATCCCGCTGCGCTCCCTGTACTCGGTGAACGTCACGAACCTCCTGTTCGCCGGGCGCAACATCTCCGCCACCCACATCGCCTTCGGCGCCACCCGTGTCATGGCCACCTGCGCCACGCTCGGCGAGGCCGCGGGCACGGCCGCCGCGCTCTGTGTCGCCGAGGGCCTCACCCCGCGCGAACTCGCCGCAAAACACCCGGAACTGGTACGCCGCACCCTGCTGCGACAGGACGCCTCGGTCATCGGCCTGCGCGACGACGACCCCGAGAACCTGGCACGCACGGCCCGCGTCAGCGCCTCCTCGCACCTGAGCCGCCTGGCCGCCGAGCCCACGCGGAACGCACCCGGTGAGCCGTACCCGCTCACCCGGGACCTCGCGCTGCTGCTGCCCGTGGACCCGGCACTGGACACGGTCGACCTGCTCGTCCACGGCGCCCCGGGCGAGCGGGCGAGTGAACTCACCGTGGAGCTGTGGAGCACCGGCCGCCCGGAGAACGCGGTCCCGGTCGACCATCTGCTCACCACCACGGTCACCGTGCCGGCCGACGGCCCCCACTGGGTCACGGCCCGTCTGGGCCACCGCCCGGACGCCCCGGAGAACGTCGTGCTGATCGTGCGCGCCTGCCCGGGTGCCGCGCTGGTCCTCGTCCCCGAGCGCACCGACGGCGTCCTCGCACTGCGCAGCAGGGCCGAGGGAGACGCGGCCGTCGACCACGACATTCCGGAGGAGGACGGCCAGCTGGTCCTGGAATGGCAGGCCCGCGGCCTGCGCCGCCGAACCTTCGGCTTCCGCGCCGCCCCGGACACCGGTGCGTTCCTGCCCGAGCGGGCCGTCGGCGGATTCCAGCGCGCTTACGGAGGCCCGCAGATGTGGTCGTCCGAGCTGCTGCCCGACCCGGACCGGGCCGAGCAGTGGCTGAGCCTGGACTGGGACGAGGAGCAGCAGCTCACCGAGGTCCGCGTGGTGTTCGACGACGACGTCGACGAATACCTCAACAACCTGCACCGCCACCGCACCCCGTTCGAGGTCATGCCGGAACTGGTCCGCGACTACCGCGTCCAGAGCCGCGAACCCGACGGCACCTGGAGCACGCTGCTGACGGTGGAGGGCAACCGCCGCCGCCACCGCGTGCACCCGCTGAACGGTGCGGACGGCGGGCCCCTGCGCACCGACGCGCTGCGACTCGTGGTGGACGCGACGCACGGCGCACGGCACGCACACGTGATCGCGTTCAAGGCGTACGGCGCGTAAGCGGCACGGCGAAGGGGCCCGGTGAAGGCCGAAAGACCTTCACCGGGCCCCTTCGCCGTGTGATTCAGAGGACGCCGAGTGCCTGGCTGATGGCGTCGGCGGCTTCGATGACCTCACGGGTGAGGGCGAGCCGCTGCCCGTTGGTCTCGGTGTGGTTGCCGAGGAGGGAGGCCGGGCCCCACAGGGAGATGGCGGCGACCACGTCACCCGAGGCGTCGCGGACGGGCGCGGCCAGGGAAGCACGGCCCAGGGCGCGTTCCTCGGCCTCGATCGCGTAGCCGGTGCGGCGGACCGTGTCGATCTCGGCGTCGAGGAGGTCGTGACTGGTGGTCGTGTAGTCGGTGTGTGCCGCGAGCGGTTCGGGAAGCAGCTTGCGGCGCTCTTTGGGCGTGAGGCCGGTGAGAAGACATTTGCCGATGCTGGTGGCGTGCAACGGAGCCGTGTGCCCGGCCTGCGTATAGGACTTCGGGGCGCGGTGTCCCTCGAAATTGCACAGGAACATCAGCTCGGATTCCCGGCGGACGGCGACGTTGGCCCCCAGCCCGGTGCGGGTCGCGAGGTCCTGGAGGACCATGCGGGCCGCGCGGTGGACGGGGTGTCGGTTGGTTGCGGTGGCGGCGAGCGGGAGAATCCCGAGGCTGAGGCGGTAGAGGTTGCTGACCGGGTCGCGTTCGACCATGTCGAGCCGTTCGAGGGTGGACAGGAGCCGAGAGGTGGTGGAAGACCCCAGCCCGGTGAGTTCGGCGACGTCGGAGACGCGTAGTTCGGCGCGGCCGGCGTCGAGTGCGCGCAGTACCGAGACCGCTCGTTCGACGCTCTGATTCGTCCCGGCATCGGTCGCCCGCGTAGCCATGACCCTCCTCATTTTGCAAATGGCTTGCACAATCTGCATCAGCATATCGTGTCGATCTGGAGGATGTCCCTGAGTTCCACCGGCTCGCGAAGGACCGGATCCGGGCCCGCTCCGTCCCTCGGGGGACGGCGCACGGCCTGGTACGGCGGCACGACCGGCTCCGGGCCGACCGTCCGGTTGGCGCCCGTTTCGGTCCGATCCGATGGCGCGGGCTTCGGCTGTGGCAGCGGAATCCGCACGCGCCACCCGCCGTTCGCGCGCCCGGGCGCACAACGCCTGATTGTCGAACCGATCCGGCGCCGGGCGTCCGTGTGTGCGAAGGCGCGCTGCTCGGGGCATCGACCACTCGGCGCCCCTGGCCGCCAGGCACGTCGTCTGCGGTCCGGGCGACGCCCGTTCGGTGGCGGCATCGCTCTGTGACCACCGCCGGCCATCGACGCTTCGGACGGCCCCGGGCGAATCCCGTGGCCGGCGGCGGCCGCCGCGGCTACGATCCTCGAATGATTCCGGCACTGGACGGTCTGACTGTGGACCTGGTACCTCACACCCAGTCGGTCCCGCGCGAGGGTTGGACGGGCGAGGAGTCGGCGCGCCCGCTGAGCCCACAGGGCGTGAGCCAGGCCGGATCCCTGACCGCAGTCATGCGGGACAGTATCGATGCGATCTGTTCCAGCCCCGCGAAACGGTGTGTGCAGACGGTCGAGCCGCTGGCCCGGTCCTGCGGCCTGAGCATCGTGACCGCTCCGGGCCTCGCCACCCCCAATGGCACCTGCCGGCCGCTGGAATGGACCGAAGGGTTCTTCTCCCCGTTCCAGCGGGAGCTGGGTGGGGCCTGGACGGCCGGGGCGGCCCTCGCGGCGCTGATCGCGATGGGCAACACCCACCCCGGTGGGCACGTGGTGGCCTGCTCACACGGTGACGTCATCCCTGTGCTTGTGGCCCAGGTGCTGGCCCTTCACGGCCATGCGTCCCCGCCCCCGGTCGTGGACCGGGGCGGTTGGCACCGGATGCGGTTCGGCGCGGACGCGCTGACCGTCGAATCCCACGGACCCGTGGTGTCACTGCCGAGCACATGAGCCTGTTCAGGGGCCTCAGCCCGTCGTCATGGTTGCGCTGGAGTCCGGGCGCACCCGAACGCGAGGTCTGCTTCAGCGACCGTCGAGACCGGAAGGGTCGAAGAACAGGCTGAGACAGTCATCGACGTGTGCGCCGCCGCCTGCCCCCACTCTTCGTCCGCCACGACACTGCCCCGGCCTCGGAGTGTCCTGACCGGTCCGGCCGAGGTGTCGGCGGGCGTGGGTGGACGCGCGGGCCCGTACGACCGGGGGTGGGCCCGTCGCCCCCGAACCGAAATCCTCAGTGGCCGGGACCGGGAACGGGCAGACTGGCCCGCATGAAGCGACTACCGGTGGATGTGGACAGCGCAACTACGCGACTGGTTCGTAGATTCGGTCCTCAGGTTGCCGAATGGTGCGCTGACACACCCAACCTGATCGCGCGATTGACATCCCGTTGGGGCCTTTCCCTCGGTGAACCCCTCCCGGACGGTGCTTCGTCGGTCGCGTTGCGGTGCACATGGGCCGACGGCACGCCCGCGGTGCTGAAGCTCAGTCCGGATCGGGCCCTGCTGGTGGAGCAGGTCGGAATGCTGGGGTGGTTCGCTGCCTCGGGCCGGGTGCCCGCGGTGCTGGCCGTCGACGGGGACGCGGGGGCAATGGTGCTGGAAGAGGTCGTGCCCGGAACGCCGGCGGAGGACATGCCTGCGGATGCGCTTGGCGGGCAGTGGTCGGATCTGCTCGCCGCGTTGCACGGGGTCGCTCCGCCGCCGCGGCCGCCTCGTGTACTGCGTGAACGGTGCGAGGAGGCCTTCGCTCGTGTCGGTGGGCGGCTGTCGGAGCCTGCGATCAGTGCACGTATCGATGTCACTGCGTGGGACAGGGCCGAACAGCGGTGTGAGCGGTTGCTGGACACGGAAGCGAAGACCGTGTTGCTCCACGGTGACCTGCACCTGGGCAACGTGCTGGACGGTGGCGCGGGGCGGGGCCTGATGGCCATCGATCCGAAGGCATGTGTGGGTGATCCGTGCTTCGACGCCGTGGACTACGTTGTGGCCGGCGCCGGGCTGGAGGGCGTGGAGACCCGCTGTGCGCGCGTGGCAGCGGCGTGCGGGCTCGACGGCGACCGGCTTCATGCCTGGAGCCGGGTGATCGCCCCGTTCGCGGCCATCGCCCACCTCGGTAGCGGTGGTGAGGAGCCGGTGATCGATGAACTGCTCGCGTTGAGCCGGTGAGACACCCTGCGTTTCCCTCGTGCCCCGCGCTCTGCGGAACGGGCCTCTCCATGAAGCCCACGCGCCCGATCTCCTTCATCACAAAAGTCTTCATCTGCTCCGTGACTCCTGGAATGCGGCACGGTCACGCCGAACGGCGGCCATGGGGGACAAGGATCGATTCCCCGCCGGGCATGCGGCGCCCGGCCGTGCCGCTCCCGGTCTCACATTCCCAGGGATAGTGCCGGATCGCGATCCGACCACTGCGGCAGTGGTGCTTTCCGGTGAGAGGCGGAAGTTGCTCCGCCGGAAGCGGAGGGCGGCTCGACGCGGAGCGGAGCCTCGTCCGGCCGTGTCACTCGCCGCGGGCTCCGCTGCCACCGTCACGGATCACGACCACCGGACAGGCAGCGTGCTGCGTACAGTGCTGGGCCACCGATCCCAGCAGCAGACCTGCGAAGCCCCCGAGACCGCGGCTCCCGACCACCAGCAGGGACGCGCCGCGGGCCGCGTCGAGCAGCACGCTGGCAGGGGTGCCGTAGCGCGCGTCCGTACGCACCTCGACCGGCGGCTGCGATCCGACGGTCTCCTCGACAGCGTTCGCGAGATCACTGCGTGCCCGGTCCTCCAGAGCTGCCTCGTCACCGCTGGTCGGGGGCAACCAGCCGAGCGCGCCGTGGAACTGCGGAAAGTCCCAGGCGGTCACCGCCTCCACCACACCACCGGTGAACTCCGCCTGACGCACGGCCCAGCGAAGGGCCTGCTTCGACGAGTCCGATCCGTCCACCCCCACCACGATGCGGACTTCCTCCTCGCGCTGGTCAGCCATGGCTTCTCCTCTGCTCGATGGCGGAGGAAGACCGCACGGGCCCGTGGTCCGCCACCTCGGGACTCGGTCTCCAGCCTCACGCCGACCGCACCGTACGCGCAGTCCGAGAGGTCCAGATGGGGGCCGCCGGCCGCCGGCGCCCGCTCCACACGGCCGGTGAAGCCGGTCATGACGAGGTGCTTCCGGTGCTCGGGCACGGCCCCTTCGTCGGGCAGCCGTCCCCGCGTCCGCTGCGATGTACTCCTCTCATCCCCTCCGGAGGCCCTGTGGAGCGCCACCGGAGCCGATGCGCTGCTCGCGCACCGCGATCCGGGCCAGCTTCGTCAGCATCATGCCGTTGCGAATCGAGACGATGTAGTCCACGGGCAGCCCGTGCATCCGGACGCCCGGGCCCCGCAGCGGATGCCAGTCGAGAACGCAGAGAGTGTTTTCGCCCCAGGGGATCAGGTTCATGGCGATGCGGGCCGCACCGAAGGGGTCCGCCTTCGCTTCCAGTTCCAGACGGCGTTCCGGCTCACAGATGCGTACGACACACGTGTCGTCGAGAGCCAACGGGCCGACACCGACCCGGACTTGGAGGCGGGCGCCCACTTCGGGCCAGTGCGGGTCGGCGGCGGTGATCTGCTGTGTTCCTGAGACCCACTCCCGGTAGCGAGGGCCGTCGGACAACAGCCCCCAGACTGTGGACGGCGAGCTCAGGATCAACCGGAGATTCCGGGCCACATCAACCACGCTCCCTCTTCCCGCCGCCCCTGGACACCGGCTCGCTCCGTACGCCTCCAGCATCCCCGACAGGGGCAGGGCCCGGCATCCGCACGGCACCGCGCGCGACAGGCCGGCAGGCGGGATCGCAGCCCCCGCTCGGCGCCGCCTGTCCAATAGGCACCGAGCTGCGCACTCCGCCAATCGAGTGAGCCGCGCGGGTGGGATACGAGTGTGATCGCGCACCTGGTCCGCGCCGGTCCTCACAGATTCCGGGGTGGCCCTTGGTCTTGTACAGGCGGCGACGCCACCTTCAACGTCGGCCTTCGACCAGCCACTTGGTCGATTTTCTCGTGTGCGGCAAGCCGGCGTCCCCTGCGTCCGGCGGACACGGTCTCCTCCTCTTCGGCAGCCCGGCCGCGGACGAGCGCCCTCGGGGCAGGGGTCGACGCCGCGCGGCGCGCGGAGGTTCCGGCACCCTGCGGACGCTCATCGCAGCTCGCGCCCGCCCCACGGGATGCGGCAGCACCGGCTGCCGGAGCTCAGCGGCGGTACGTGGCTGTCGCGATCTCGACGAAGGATCGCACCAATGGGTTGGGGTCGCCTTCGTTCCACGCCGCCACCACTCGGCTCGGCGCCAAGTCGATCAGTGGCACCGCTGCCAGCTCAGCGGGCAGATCGTGTCCGAGCGGGGCCAGTCCGACCGTGCCGTTCCACAACACGGCCTGCCGGCATTCTTGAACGGTACGCACCATTGGCCCCTCTCGCAGCCTGCCGCCGTTCCAGTACGACTGCCAGACGGGGTCGGTGCCCTGCGGGAACTGGAACCAGCGTCGGTCGCTCAGCTCGGCCAGTCGCAGCCGGTCATGGCGGGCCAGCGGATCGTCGCTGCGCAGGACCGCTCCTACCGGATCGGTCCGCAGCGCACGCACCGTCAGGGCGGTCTCGTCGAACGGCGCCCGGGTGAGGGCGACGTCGACCAGTCCGGCGCGCAGCCCGCACGTCGGATCGGTCAGATCCGTGTCGCGGATGCGGATGTCGATGCCGGGGTGAATCCGGCGGTAGGCGGCGGCCAGCCCGGACATTCCAGGATCGGTGCCGTCGCCCAGGATGCCGACGGTGATGGTCGTGGCACCGGCCGCCTCACTGACGCGTACGCGGACGCGGTCGGCATGATCGAGCAGCGCTCGCGCCTCGTCGAGCAGCACCGTGCCCACCGGCGTGAGCGTGACTCCGCTGGGCGAGCGGGCGAGGAGCAGTGCCCCGATGTCGGCCTCCAACCGCTTGATCGCCCGGCTCAGCGGCGGCTGACTCATGTGCAGTCGGGTGGCGGCCCGGCCGAAGTGGAGTTCCTCGGCGACCGCCACGAAATAGCGCAAGGTCCGTAGCTCCACGCTGCAACGATACCCACGAGGTATCGGTGCTGCGCGATGGGTCTTGGACACCGGAGGGGTTGCGGCGGTGCACTGGTGGACATGACCGAAAAAGCGAAGACCAGCGAGCCGCAGGCCTGCCCCGCCGTGTCGGTGGTGGGTCCGGGCGACGGTGAGACGATCGTTCTGGGAACCACCCGCATGCGCGTCCTGGAGGACGGCAGCCACACCGGGCACCGCCTGGCGATCGCCGAGTCCGTCCTCGCCCCGCACACCCAGGGACCGCCGCAGCACCGCCACGCACAACACGACGAGGGCTTCTACGTCCTCTCCGGCACCGTGCGGTTCACCGTCGGGAACGAGGACCACGACGCCACCGCGGGCACGCTCGTGATGGTTCCGCCAGGCACCCCGCACACCTTCGCCAACCCGACCGACCGGCCCGCCGTCATGCTCAGCACATTCACCCCCGACCTGTACGTGCAGTACTTCCGCGATCTCCAGGCGGTGTTCGCCGAGGGCCGGCAGCCGACGCGACAGGCCGACATCGATGCGATGAGCCGCTACGCGACCGAGCCCGCCACCGGCCTCACCTGAAGCCGGCGGGACGGTACGGCCCGGCCGTCCTTCTTCCGAGCGACCGGCGAGGCCGTGGCACTGCCGCCTTCCCGTCCGGCCCCTCGGCCGATGGATCGGGCTTCCTCCAAGGGCTTCCCCGGCAATCGGCGCAACCGACGGGCCCCGCGAACCGCTGGCCCACGGTCGAGATACTCGGCGCGACCGGCCTGGTCCTGCCACCGCTGACCGGCATCGCGCCCTCGTTGGCGCCGGCCGCGGCCGCCGGCTTCGTCCTCCTGCAGACCGGCGCGATCGCCATGCATCTGACCGGCGAGGACCGTCGCATCGCACTCAGCATCGGGCTCACCGCCACCGCGGCCGTGACCATGTGGCTCGCCACCCGGCTGTGACCGAGCACAGTCTTCGACCGTGGATGGGTCCGGCCGCGCCGGCTTCGAGCTGTTGCGCAAGCGGGTGGTGCCAGCCTGTCCCAACGCTATGTGAGAAGCCGGAATCCTGGTTGTCGGACCCGCACTCGGAGGAATTCCGCCGAGCCGTAGGCGGCAGGCCACGGATCGGTCAGCAATGCCACGGTGCCCGGCAGATCCGCGACGGTCGGCACTTGTTCTTCCCGTAGTTCAGCGTCGGCGACGCCGCCGACCACGTCCGCCACGGCGGGCGTCGGCGCGGCTGTGACGATGTGTCCGGGCGAACCGGTCACGCCGGGCGAACCGATCGCCGAAGCCGATCACCGGTACCCCGCAGCCTGATCCGCCCGTCACCGCCCGTGCCCCGCGACGGCCGGTGCGGGAAGCCACTTGGGCAGGGAAAACGCAACTTCGACATCGCCCGCAGAGGAAGCTACCTTCATCTCGTCTTCAGCGATCGCCCACGGTCGCACGGGAGTTCCCTCAGGCTGAGCCACCCGCGACGGGTGAGTCGGCAACGCTCCGCCCATGCCCGCCTCCATGCCCGGGCCACCGAACCGGGTGCACGCCGGACACCTCCAACCAGAGAGAGACACATGCCCCAACTTGCGCTGTACACATTCGGCGTCCTGAAGTCGCCGCTCGCCGATCCCGCACCTCTCACGCGCGAGTTCCACGACCGCGCCGAACCCATCTACCAGACGATCAGCCGGCACCCCGGGTACCTCGCTCGTGCCGAAGCGGCAGACGGCGACCGGGGCACACACTTCGAATTGGACTGGGGCGCATGGGGAAAGTTCACCGTACCGACCTGGTACGGCAAGGGCCACACGGCGGAGACCACCGCCCTGGCCACGACCCTCTCACTCTGGACCGACCTGCGCCCCGCCTTCGACGCCATCTACACCGGTCTGCACCGTGAGGCGCTGAACAGGCGTTACGACTGGTTCGAGAGGACTGGACACCCGGGCCATGTGTTCTGGTGGGTCTCCGACGGCGTGATCCCCACCTGGCAGGACGGGGTTTCCAGGCTGGAACACCTCCACGACCACGGCTCCGCGCCGCACGCCTTCACCTTCCACCACTCGTTCACCCCGGACGGAACTCCGGCCAGGATCAAAGGCATCGGGCCGAAGAGCGACCTGGCTCGCTGACAAGAAGGCCCGGACGACCGGGTTCGCTGTCGGACGCCTCGACCGCATGACGGCGGACAGATGCGTCTGCGCCACGGCGGATCCGTCATCGCCCGGGGCTTGCCCCTCTCCCCCGCGAGCACCGATGAGTGCCAGGGCACTATCCGGACCACCGGGCGCGTACTGCGCCGGACGGGAATTGCGGCGAAGTCCCGTACCCGCGGCAGCGAACCGTGGCACACTGCGCGCGACCGGCCCCGTTCCGGCCGGGTGCGCGCGGCCGGCGCGCCTTTGAACAGCACGGTGGGGCCGGGGCGTCCGGACCGGGCTCGGGCGCCGCTGTTCATCCGCCGGTCACCGGCGATCCCGCACCATCGGGCCGTCGGTCCGCCGCTCTCAAGGAGAATCCCATGTCCTCTCCCGCCGTCGGGAAACGAACAGTCGCGGCGGTCCACGCCGCACCGGTGTTCATGGACACCGAGGCGACGGTCGACAAGGCCGTCGCCCTCATCGAACAGGCCGGCCGGGAAGGCGTCGACCTGCTGGTGTTCCCGGAGACCTTCGTGCCCGGCTACCCGTACTGGATCGAGGCGTACGCCCCGCTGGACCAGCAGGGCGCCAACGCCGCCTACGCCGGGGCGTCCGTCGAGGTGCCGGGACCTCAGATCGCCCGGATCCAGTCGGCCTGCCGACGGGCCGGCGCCGGGGCGGTCCTCGGCGTCAGTGAACGCCTCAAAGGCACCCGCACCTGCTTCAACAGCCAGGTCTTCATCGACCCCGACGGGGCTCTGCTCGGTGTACACCGCAAGCTCCAGCCCACCTACGCGGAACGGATCGTGTGGGCCCAGGGCGGCGGCGCCACGCTCCGCGTGTTCGACAGCTCACTCGGCCGGATCGGCGGACTGGCCTGCTGGGAGCACACCATGAACCTGGCCCGGCAGGCCCTGATCGCCCAGGGGCAGGAGATCCACGCGGCGGCCTGGCCCGGGCTGTCCACCATGGCCGGCTTCGAGGCCGTCGCCAACGTACAGATCGACGCGATGATGAAGACCCACGCGCTCACCGCCCAGGCGTTCGTCGTCTCTGCGGGCAACCCGGTCGACCAGACGTGTCTGCGCTGGATGGCGTCCACCCTCGGCCCACAGGAGCACATCACCGCGGGCGGCGGCTGGTCAGCGGTGATCCATCCGTTCACCCAGTATCTGGCTGGGCCGCACACCGGCCCGGAGGAGCGGCTCGTCACCGCCGTGATCGACCTCGCCGACCTCGACGCCGTCAAGGTCTGGGTCGACTCACGCGGCCACTACGCGCGACCGGAGATCCTCGGCCTGCGTGTCGACCACCGGCCGCTCTGGCACGACGAGGGTGCGCGCCGGTGGCCCGTCTCCCCGTGTGACGACGGACCTGAGACCGCGGACGGAACGGACTGAGCCAAGGCCTGGGCCACGGACGCAGGTACGGACCGGTCCCGGTCGGGCGGGCGTGGCTCACTTCCGACGATTCGGTGCGGGCACGGTCCATGCACCAGGCCGATGTGGTGGCCGAGCCCCGCCCGTTCCCGAGCGCATGCGCCTGCGGGAGCAGGTGGATCCGGTGGACAGGGGCGCGGCCCGGCTACCGGTCGTCAGTCGCTGCGGCCAGTCCGTCGAGCAGGGCGGTGACGGCGGCGCCCGTCATCCGGTACCCGTCGGCGGTCTCGGCGATCCGTCCCGAGGCGACACGGGAGTTCCACCAGTCCTCGACGAAGCCGGGGGCGTATCCGCCGGTGCTGAAGTCGTAGGGATCGGCCACGAGACCGAAGACGATCATGAGCTCGTAGTCCGGCAGCGCGTAGGAACGCTCGTGCCCCGCAGCCGCCTTCATGTACCGGTCGAGGGAGTCGACCCGGTTGAAGCTGGTGAACAGCCAGAACAGGCAGTCGTACATCAGCGTGGAGCGCTCATCGGCGTGGAGGGCGAAGAACCCCTTGTCGTCCACGATGGCCTCCGCGAGCCTCCGCAGGCGCCGGTCCGCGTCGGGCAGGACGTCGGCGACCTCGCGGAAGGCACGGGACAGCACCGGGGAGAAGCGGCCGTCGCGGACGGTGGCCAGGGCGTCGAGCCGGTCCTGCTCCGAGGTGTCGTAGACGGACGCGTCGACCAGGCCCGTGATGAAGGCCTCGAAGTTCTCCGCCACCGGGGTGATCGCGAAGTCGCCCTCCTGGTCGACGTGGACCACGGTCGGTTCACCGTGCCTGCCGCAGGCGCGGTAGTCGAGGGCGAGCATGTCGTGGCCGGCCGAGGGTGTGTCGGCGAAGTAGACACCGATGTCGGGGTACTCCCACATGTCGGTCCAGAACCGGCTGCCGTACTCACCGCCGAGCGACTGCGGCCGTGTCCGCCCCACGCCCCTGATCCCGGTGATCGCGATGTGGTCGTCGGCCCAGGAGGTCGGCTCGGTCATGGGGAAGTGGTCCCGGTGCGGAATGCCGCCGTTGTGCGTGGTCATCAGAGCGATGTACGAGCCGGGCAGCCGGTATCCGCCGATCTCCTCCTCCACCGACGCGATCAGCTCCGGCGTGGGAGGGACCTCCTCCACGTACTCCCCCAGCGCGTATGCCGAGTCGTCCCAGAACCCGGCGACGTCGAAGCCTTCGAAATGTCCCACTGTGCCCTCCCAGGCCCGCTCGCCCGGCGATCGTACGTCCCGGGCCCGAACGCGAGCACGACCGCCCCCGGCTTCGGGGAGGCCGTCGACTCCGTCGGGGCGGCCCGGTGCCTCGCCGGGCTCCTGCCCCGGCCCAGGTGCTACCCGCCGCTCGCCGTGGGATTGCCCTGGTGCGTGAACGCCGCCCAGTGGTGCAACCGGTGCAGGTCGGGTCTGGCGGCCTCGGAGCGGAGGGGGCCGTCGAGGGTGGGCG